>JAYENM010000344.1:0-32748 GCA_034722095.1 Caldifarciminota bacterium
AGAAGAAAAGATGATAGAGGCTGTCAAAAAGGCAAAAGAAAGGGCCGAGATTTCATTTAAAAAACTGGATAAGTCCGTACAGGAAGAGGAGAAGAAAATAGAAGAGAGATTTAATAAGGGGATTAAAAGAGCGAAGGACATGATAATAAAAGAGCTTACAAGTTAATTTGGCGCGACTGATTCCAATGGTTTTTATATATTCTTATGGCTATATCACAAACAGAAAAAGTGCTCATAGCTCTTCACAAGGATGAAAGAGCGAAATTCCTTTCAAGGCTTCAGGATGAGGGTATTTTACATATTACAGAGATTAAGGAGAAGGAAAAGGTCAGTAAAGAGGAAGGCACAGACCTCAATATAAAGATTGCGTCACTCGAGAGGGTGATAAACTATCTACGCTCCTATACAAAAGAATCATTTATTGATACTCTTTTTGGGAACAAGAGAGTGGTTGATAATAATCTGTACAGAGAGACCCTCGCCTCTTCCAAATACGAGAAGTTAATCTCAGAGGTTAAAGAACTTGAGAGAAAGATAGCCGAGCTACAGAGAGAAAGAACGCAGTGTGAAACACAACGGAAAGAGTTACTTCCCTGGGAGTCCCTGAATATTTCCCTTGAGGAATTAAAAGAATTTAAACAGGTATTAGTAGAATTGGGATTTGTTTCAAAACCTCCCCCTGATTTTAATGAGAAAGTTTCTCAACTACCCGTTGAGGTAGAGATTATCCAAAGGAGAAAAGAAGGTATTTATTGTATATTTGCATACAGGGCAGAGGCGAAGAATGAGATACGAAACTTCTTAATAGGCATTGGATTTGAACCTGCAAGGCTTGATGGATTTACCGGAAAGCCACAAGATATTATAAAGGGATTGCAAAATAGGCTTGAGGAGATAGAGCAACAGAGAGAAAGAATCGTTGAGAGGAGTGCAGAAATCGCTCAGGATATAGAAAGAATTCTTGTTATCTATGAAGAAGATTACAACACAAGTCTAAGAGAAAAGGCGCTCTCTAACGCATTTGTGACCCCCAGTGCTGTATGCATTGAGGGCTGGATAAGAAAGAAAGATAAAAAGAGGTTGGAGAAACTATCGGATGGATTTGCTACGGTGACAGTGGAGGAGATACAGCCACATGCAGGGGAACTGCCTCCCGTGGAACTGGAAAACAGACCCCCGGTAAGGCCTTTTGAGGTGCTTACAAAACTCTATGGGACACCACACTCCAGGGAAATAGATCCTTCTCCACTTATTGCTCCATTCTTTATTTTATTCTTTGCTCTCTGTCTTTCTGATGCAATGTACGGATTGATATTTGCCTTCATTTCTCTTATTTTTATGAGAAGAATCAAGGGTGATAAGAGACTATTAAAGATACTCATGGCAGGAAGTGTAGCCACGATTGTCGTGGGCGCGCTCCTTGGAGGATGGTTTGGAGACCTCCCGCAGAGACTCTCACCAATTTTCCCCGGACTTGCTATCATCAGGGGAAAGATACTTCTCTTTGACCCTATGAATGAACCGCTCAAGTTTTTTGTCCTTGCGCTTGGTGTGGGGATAGTCCAGATACTTGTAGGATTCTTTGTAGGATTTGTAAAACTGTTAAGACAGGGAAAGATACTGGAGGCTATTGCAGGCAAGTTATCCTGGGATATATTCTGGATATCCCTGCTTCTATTTGTGATGGCGTCCTTTATTCCAGCGCTTGAGGGATTCAAATCCATTTTTCTTTCTCTCATTATAGTTGCAGCCCTTCTTGTGTTGTTTGCATCTGGAATTCCATCACGAAACTTCTTTATTCAAGTTGCAAAGGGACTCTTCAATCTCTATCAGGGCATAATGGGTACTGTCGGAGATATAATATCATACTCAAGGCTTATGGCACTGGGGCTTGTGACGGTAGGACTTGCTATGGCAATAAATATCCTTGTAGGTGTGATGGCACAGATCCCACTGCTGAAGTTTGTTCTTGTACCCCTTGTGTTTATATTTGGGCATCTCTTTAGTATAGGCATAAATGTTCTTGGTGCCTATGTTCATACACTCAGGTTACAATACGCGGAGTTTTTTACCAAGTTCTTTGAGGGGGGTGGTGAACCGTTCTCACCACTGAGACGGGAGACAAAATTTGTAATAGTGGAAGGCGAAGCTACGAAATAACGGATGCAATCTAGACGCAGATTAACGCAGATAGACACAGATGAATAAAGAAATTGGGTTAATGCGTTGTTGTGTTAATGGGTTATTAGGTAATTAAAATATTCAATTATCAAACTTCGGTGAACCCCTCGGCCTGAGCTCGGGACGAAGGCTCAGTTGAACCGTTAGCAATGCAAAATTAGCAATTAGCATTCGTTCTTTATGTTTCAATCTTTTAATCTTCAATCTTTGTGTCCTTTGTGGTGAATAATCCTGTAAGGGCGAATTGCTATTCGCCCACAATCTGTAATCTAAAATCTGCTCTTAGTATCTTCGTGCCTTTGTGGTGAAAAAGTAGGGCACGGTTTTAACCGTGCTGGTATTGTCCGAGATAGCGCAATTTACCACAAAGTTCACAAAGGACACAAAGTTTTTTTAAAACATATCTTTTTAAAATCTTCTCTCTTTGTGTGCTTTGTGGTTTAAATAAAGAGAAATAAGTCCCTCTGTGTTGATTAAGGTTTACCACAAAGTTCACAAAGAATATTTTAAATTGTCAATCGTCAATAGTAAATCGAAAATTAATAGGGTCCTTTGTGGTTCATTTTTCATAATATAAAGAGTTAATGAGGAGGATACTATGTTAAAAAGATGGGGGATAATAGCGCTTATCCTTATACCACTGATATTATCTGCTGAAGGTATGATTGGCTATATAGATTCTCAGCGGATACTAGAAGGGTATAGAGGTAGTGGAGAGATCACACAGGAAATTAACACAGCTCTGCGAAACTGGGAAAGAGAGGCAACAGGATTGAAGCAGGAGATAGAGCAGATGATACAAGAGTATGAGAGTCAAGCAGTTATGCTATCAGAAAAGGTAAGGCAGGGAAAGATGGCCGCCATAGAAGAGAAACAGCAAGAGTATCAGAGGTTTATTCAACGAATCTGGGGGGCAGGAGGAGAGGCAGAAATAAAACAGAGAGAGATAATGCAACCATTTGTTGATAGGATCAATGGAATTATTACCCAGATTGGAGAGACAGAGGGTTATTCGATGATATTTGATATTGCCAGTATGGGGGTAGTATATGCAAACGATGAGCTTGACCTCACACAGAGGGTGTTGGATGAGTTGAATAGAGAATATGTGGGGGAAAAAGAGGTTTTTGCTGGTTTTGAGAAGATTGAATTCTATGTGTTGAAATTGAAGGAGAAGAACAAGGAAGCACAAGATTTTGGATTAGGACAGAATATAAAAGAGAAACTACGAGCTGCACTGATTGCGATGGAGAACTATAAGGAGGTCAGGTCAACCAAGATGGCTAATGCCTTTACACTTGCAAATGTACCCCTTGCCCAGGATGAACTGACGGAGGAAGAGGTTAAGACGCTTGGAAGACTTGCCGATGCTGATTTTATGATTATGGGAGAGGTTGAAAAGGTCGGCGAGGTAATAACAGCCCGCATATCGGTAATAGATGTGAAAAAAGAAGCAATAATCAAGACAGCCGAAGCAAAATCAAGTGGAGACAGGCCAGAAGACATTATAACTATGGTTTCGGACCTGACTGCAGAGATCTTGCCCTCTATAAAAGTAGAATAAGCTAATAATTATATCTTTATATCTTTTGCTATGAAACTAATAGAGATAGCCGAGTTCCTTTCGGGTAAGATAAAAGGTAACACTTCAATAGATATAACCGGGATTGCAAGGATTGAGGATGCAAGGAAGGGAGATATAACCTATATATCCTATCCGAAATATGAAAAATGGCTTGCCAAAACAGGTGCCTCTTGCGTTATTGTTCCCAAAAATACTAACATTAGCACTACAAAAACCCTGCTTTTTGTGGACGAGCCTGCCCTTGCGATTGTAAAACTTGCGAATTTTTTCTGTAAAAAATTTTCTCCTGAAGCTGGCATATCACCTCTTGCAGATGTATCAAAGAATGCGGTGGTGGATGAAACTGTATCAATAGGTGCCTTCTGTGTGATATGTTCTAGTTGCAGATTGGGTAAGGGGACAGTTTTGTTTCCATGGGTATATCTGGGAGAAGGTTCTCAAGTAGGTGATAATTGTATGATATACCCGGGAGTTGTCATCCGTGAGAATGTGCGAATAAAAAACAGAGTAGTAATACATCCTGGATGTGTAATAGGTGCAGACGGGTTCGGGTATATAGAAAAGGCAGGCAAGAGGATGAAAATTCCGCATCTTGGAGGTGTCGTAGTAGAGGATGATGTTGAAATCGGTGCAAATACCACAATAGACCGTGCAACACTCGGGGATACAATAATAGGCAAAGGGACGAAGATTGACAATCTTGTTCACATAGCTCATAATGTAGTGATTGGTGAGGGCTCTGTGATTGTTGCGCAGGTTGGAATAGCAGGCTCAACAGAAATAGGGAGTAATGTCATTATAGCAGGACAGGCAGGAATATCTGACCATCTTACAATAGGAAACAATGTGAAGATAGGTGCCCAATCAGGTGTAACAAAGTCGGTAAAGGACGGAGAGGAAGTATCTGGTTATCCCGCAAGAGAACACAAGAGGTCAAAGAAGGCATACGCTCTTCTTATGCGGCTTCCAGAGATATACGAAAGACTGAAAAAGATTGAAAAGAAACTTTTTGGGTGAACTTTTTTGTTATCTTCAGACGCTGATTTACGCTGATTATTTTTAAAGCAAATATTTTTATATCTCTATTTTTAGACGTTGTCCCATTTAAAAACCTGTCCCTACAAGGTCAATAATACCTGCTAATTTGCAGAAAAGGATACCCATCGCAATACTTTAGGACAACGTCTATTTTTAGATTATTTGGTGCTTTTTCAGCGAGAATAAAAATGATAATTAGTGAATTTACTCCTGATAAGATTGAGTCTCTGCCCATTGACATCCAGAAACTTGTATGGAGGGCACTGTTTTACAAGTCGCAAGTTACAATGTATGAAAGAGAATATGCATTGAGGAAAGATGACAAGATCTTTGAAAAACTTAACAAGTATCGCGAGGCATTTAAAAATATACAGGAGATATTAAATAAGAAATGCAAGAGTAAGGGATTAGAAAGCATTATTATCGTGGATTAAATTAAAAAAGAGCGAAGGTCGAGATAGAAGTAAGAGAAACATAATAAGTTCATTTTTAGATTTATGGGGGCAATATGGAGGTAAATCCTGAGGAGTATATAAAAATAATTCCGCCACCGCCAGTTGTTCTGATATCGACACTGTATAGTAATGTGAAGAATATAGCTCCATTCGGAATGAATATGCCGATTTCTTTTCACCCACCTCTATACGCCATTGGAGTAAAAGATACAAGAGATACATATAAAAATATTTTAGAAACAGAGGAATTTGTAGTTGCTGTGCCGGGCCCCGGTTTAATCCGAGAGATCGATACGATAGCAGAATCTTTCTCAAGAGAGGTAAGTGAGTTTGAAAAAGCAGGGCTCACTCCCGTGGCAAGCAAGGTGGTGGAACCTTTTCGGGTGAAAGAATGTCAGTCCAATTTTGAGTGTAGACTTGTATGGATTAAACAGGCTGGCGACCATTACATAATAGTTGGGAGAGTAGTAGCAGCAAGTATAGACGATATAATCTATAGAAAAGAACTATCAAGGCTAATCATTGCTCCTGTCTATCATGTTGGGGCTGAAGAAGGTGAATATGCTGTGAAGGGACATTTATTAGTTAAAGAGTGAGTTATACTCAGGACTTTGCATATCCGTAAAACCGCTATTGTGAATTCTCATAACTATAATGGGGCGTATAAAACACTAAATGCCTGTCCAGAGTGCGATGATAGCATAAGTGAAAAAGCCCAAAAAGAAGGAAATAATTGTGAAAAGCCTGGTGTGTTCTTGAAGTCAGATGTAGATAATGTTGACTAACAAACTGTTACAGTTTGGGATTATTTTGACGGGTCTTGTCGCCATTATGGCTTTGCCATTGAAACCTCGCTCTGATCTCGAGTCCCCGGACTCATCCAGTATAACTAATGCTACTCGTGGGGAGTCACTCGAAGAGGCGATGTTTTATGAAAGATTAGATGGGAACAAGATACAGTGCAATATCTGTTTCAGAAGATGTATTGTTCCTCCGGGAGGCCGGGGTTTCTGCCGTGTACGCGAAAACCGTGATGGAAGGTATTACTCTCTGGTTTATTCGGGCCCCTCTGCTGTGCATGTAGATCCCATTGAAAAGGAACCACAACTCCATATGTTACCAGGGAGTGAGATACTATGCCTCGGCACAGCAGGATGTAATTTCAGGTGTCGCCACTGTCACAACTGGCACCTCTCTCAGGCAAGACCCGAAGATTTGGACACTTATCATCTGCCCCCAGAAGATGTAATTAAACTTGCTATCCAGAAGGATGTCCCCACAATCTCGTTCACTTATAATGAACCAACTGTCTTCTATGAATATGTTTATGATATAGCAGTCCTTGCAAAGAAAAAGGGGTTGAGAATATTGTGGCATTCCAACGGTTCTATGAATCCGGACCCCTTAAGGGCACTTCTTGAATATACCAATGCTGTGACTATTGACCTAAAGGGATTTACCAAAAAGGCGTACCAGAACTCATCTGCTGAATTGGAACCGGTTCTTGAAACCTTAAAGATTATCAAACAAGAAGGAAGATGGCTTGAGATCGTAAATCTGGTTATCCCAACGATAAATGATAGCCCCGATGATATCCAAAGGATGTGTGAATGGATTAAGGAGAATCTGGGAGAGGAAGTTCCGCTTCACTTCTCTCGTTTTTTCCCCAATTACAAGTTACTGCATCTTCCACCAACGCCGATTGAAACACTGGAAGATGCGTATAGAATAGCAAAAGATACAGGTCTCCAATATGTTACAATTGGCAATGTTCCAGGGCATAAATACAATTCAACATTCTGTCCAAAATGTGGGAGAAGGATAATTCATAGGGTCCATTTTCAGGTTTTAGAAAACAATGTAGTAGAGGGAAGATGTAAGTTCTGCAAGCATAAGATACCCGGGATATGGAGGTAAGTGACCCCTATCTCCTTCATTCCATTCCTCCCCTGTTTAACTATAAGGGAAAGGGCTTAGTTTGCGAAAAAGAATGAAACTTTTTCTCAAAATTTCCGTATTACATAGTAACAGAAAGCAGAGAAATTAGAAGATATAAATGAAAAGGAGAAAAGGATGGGTTTTTTATTATTGTTTTTTCTGCTGGTAAGCAGTGAAAAAGTAGTAGAGGTGCGGTGGACTGATACAGCACCGAGAATTGACGGTATTATTGAAGATATCTGGCAATCAGCAGATTCGGCGTATGGATTTATTCAACATTCACCTTATGAAAAAGAGTTACCCACTGAAAAGACTGTAGTATATGTATTACAGGATAAGGATAATCTCTATGTTGCCTTTCGATGTTATGCACAAAATCATAATTTAGCTGCTAATTTGGGCAGGAATGCGGATAATGTAACCTTATATATTGACCCTTTTGGTAGTAAGACTATTGCTTACTATTTTAAGGTTTATGCAAATGGTGGGTTTGACGATGGAATGATGCTTGATGATGGTCGTTCCGAAGACAATTCCTGGGATGGTGTCTGGTCTCGGGCAGTAAAGGTTTATGATGACTGCTATGAGGTAGAGATAAGGATTCCATTCAGGTCAATCCGATATAAGCAAGGGCTTACCGAATGGGGGATAAATTTCAAGCGATATATTCCAAATAATCAGGAAACTATCTACTGGACAGAGGTTCTGCAGATAGAAGAAAATATGGTATCAAAGTATGGAAGATTAAAGGGCATTAGTCCTCAATCTACAGGCTATTATTTTGAACTGTACCCTGAAGGATTTCTGAGGTATGACAAGGATAGAGAAAAAGAGGGTAGGGTTAAGCCAAGCGGCAGTCTAAATTTTAAGTGGGACTTGACCTCACAGACGACTCTGAATGCAACCGTATTGCCAGACTTCGCCCAGATTGAATCCGACCCTTTTACCCTAAATCTTTCAAGGTACGAGGTGTGGCTTGATGAGCGCCGACCATTCTTCCTTGAGGGCAAAGATATATTTAGGATGTCCAACTTTGGCCAGGGTAAGGGTTTCTATTATCCCCTAAATATCTTCTATTCCCGTAGAATTGGTAAATCAATAAATGGTGAGCCAGTACCGATTCTTGGTGGGCTGAAACTGACCAATAAATCAGAAGATTGGAATTTAGGGGCTTTCGGTGCATATACGGATTCTTTAAAGTATTTAGAAGATGATACGATGATAACTGAACCCCGCAGGAGCTTTGGGGTGCTGAGGGTAAAGCGCAAGGTGTTAGAAACCTCGAATATTGGAATGCTCTTTAGTGGGACAAGGGTGGATAAAGACAACTACAACTATGCCTTTGGACTTGATGGGGCGTATCGTTCTGGTGTGAATCAATTCATTTTTCAAGGGGCACTGAGTGATAGAAATAAAAAGAAGGGCTGGGCGATTTCGTCTGGATATTTCGGCTTTGTCAAAGGTTTTTTGACACTGAGCACTCTTGAGGTAGTGCAGGACTCTTTTGATGTGGATGACATTGGGTTTGTTTCCTGGGTTGGTATGAAGAAGTTTATGTTCGGGAGTGGACCTTTTAGAACTTATCAAAGGGGATTTTTAAAGAATCTCTTTATCGCACCACTGATTGTTGTTGTTCAGGAACCAGGTAGTAAGAACTGGTCAAAAGTTTATGCCTTTACAATAAATCCAAATTTTCGTAATCGTTGGGGATTTAGTTTAAATTGCAACGTTGGACAGTATTTTGAAGAAGGTATTGAATATCTCCAACGAGGCATTAATCTTTCTGTCTGGGGTAATGGCACAAATTACCATTTGAATTTTGGTGGTAATTACAGCTATGGATATAATTATAGTCGTGAATTTCTGGCGTATCAGGGTTCAAACTGGTTCTGGGGCGCATATAATGCAATTCCACGCATTCGTCTCTCTCTGTCATTAAATAACTGGGTTGAGTGGGATACACTAAATAGAATTATCGCTATTACATCAAAGGTAACACCAAGATTTGATTTTACAATAAGCAAGGATATAAAAGTGGGCATTTTCAATGAGTTTGTAATGGAGACACCCGAAACAAATTTGGGTGAGGCAGAATTAATATCCAATCGTGTTGGTCTTTTATTATCCTGGAATTTCTCTCCCAAAAGCTGGCTATATATTGCTCTAAATGACCATCGGGAACAAAACGACGAGAGAAAACTTGAACTTCAGAACCAAATCGGGGCAATCAAGGCAAAGTACCTGCTCTACTTTTGATATTGGTTACTATTCAGTGGTTTACCCTGCCTGTAAAAGACCTTTCCGAAATTTTCTCCTTTTTGGTAGTCGCAACTTTTCCGTGCGGATCCTGGGGATAAGTTGCGTAAATTGAATCCAGAACAGCGTCTTCTATTCGCAGACTGAAGTCTGCGGCTACCAGATCCCTACTTTTTGCACAGCCTGTGAAGCCTACGGCTACCACCTTTCGTTTTTTTGCACAACAACTGAAATATGCTCCTGCCTGACGGTCACTGCGGATCCGTATGGACAGGCAGGCAAATCCCTGTTAGATTTTATTTTTTGCTTGACATTTTGTAAAATTCGTGGTACAATATATTTGTGGTGTCAGGAGTTGCCGAACCCGTGGTGTCAGGAGTTGCCTTACGGCGACCTTCGGTATACCCTCCTGACACAAAACACTGTTTCTCTTCCATTCTCTTAGCATCACTGTTTAAAAAATAAATTAACAGGGATTGCCTGCCTGACGGCAGGCAGGTATGAGAACATAAGAGAAAAAGAGATAAAAAACAAAGAAAAATAATCTCTTTCCGTCTCTTCAAATCCCTGTTGAAAAAATAACAGGAAGGGAGAAGAGAGCCCTGTAAAAGTCATAACAGTAACTGAAAAAGGAAGGATTATGTCTATGAGCAAACGGTATATAGCACTTGGGCTTGTTTTAGTTATGGCTTTACTGTCCCTGAGTTGTGCGCCCGGAAATGAACGCTGGGATCAAGAGATCAATCCTGAACAAAAGGCAGGGTTCTGGGCAGGAGTATGGCATGGGTTAATTATTGTTATTACCTTTATTGTAAGCCTGTTTACTAAAGAAGTTGGTCTGTATGAAATTAACAATACGGGCTGGCCTTACAACTTGGGGTTCATAATCGGGCTGTTCTCATCAGTAGGCGGTGGCATTCGTATCGGGAGAAAGAGGCGAAAACGCAGAAAATATGATTGGGATGAGATTGGTGATATGATTGAGGAAAGAGTGCATAAGGGAGTTGAAGCCTGGTTAGACGAAACCGAAAAAGAAAAGGAATGGCAGGAAATAGCCAAAAAGATTGAGGAAAAGATTAAAAAGAACCTGAAAGAATGGGCTGAAAAAGAATAAAAAGGTGGTCATTTGAGCATCGCGCCGAGCTTGAAGCCCTTTTTGACCTCGAAGTAAGGGGAATGCACAAAATATTATACAAGGAGGTGTAAGATGCAACAGTATTATAGAGGGGAAAAACGGGTCACACTCATTGTCACAGGATGTGTGATAGGCTTGTTGCTGATTATCTTTCTTTCTCGTGCCATAAAGGTTGTATCACCAGGTTTTGTAGGCATAAGGGTTCTTTTTGGCAAGGTAGTTGAGCCAACCTTAAAGGAGGGCTTGCACTTTGTTAATCCGCTTGCATCAGTTATCAGAGTGGATACAAGGACACAGGCATATACGATGAGTGGAATGGTAAGAGAGGGAAGAGTCCGCGGCGATGATGCCATATCTGCTTTGACAAAGGAAGGGTTAAGGGTAAAACTCGACCTCACTATTTGGTACAGGGTAGATCCAGAGAAGGCAGGTGAGATTTACAGGACAATAGGCATGGGTTACGAAGATAAGATAGTGCGACCTGGTGTGCGTACAGTGATCAGGGATATTACCTCTCGATTTACTACTGAGGATATATACGCTGAGAAGAGACCACAGGTTACAGCAGCTATTCAGAGTGTAGCAAAGGAGATGCTTGAAGATAGAGGTATGATATGTGAGAAGGTACTCGTAAGGAATGTGGCTTTACCAGAGAAGGTGAGAGATGCAATAGACTTAAAGCTGGCCGCTGAACAGGATGCACTTAAGATGGAATTTGTGCTTAAGAAGGCTGAGAAGCAAGCGGAGGTTAAGGTAGTAGAGGCAAAAGGTATTGCACAGGCACAGCGGATAATAAATAGAACACTGACGGTGAAGTATCTTCAACATGAGGCGATAGAAGCTTATAAAGCACTTGCTGGGTCACCGAACACAACATTTATCATCATGCCCACGAGTCCAGAAGGAGCAGGCATTCCGCTGATAATTGGTAAATAGAATAGAGTGAAATATTGTGGGTGTCCTGTATGTAATGTTGGTTGGCTGTGAGAAAATGCCGAAAGATATCAAGCACCCAATTGCTATCCTCAAAGACGACCGAAAAGTTCTCTTAGAGGATAACGGAACTTGGGAATGTATAGTGAGGGATGGGGTCAGGCTCAATTATTTGACTTTTTCGCAAGACTAAAACACCGTTTTATGATGGGACAGAATCATGGCGAGGAAACCGAGAATCGAATTCCCCGGTGGTCTTTATAGAAACTTATGCAAATAGTTGAGCCTGACCCCGAGAGTTTCCCATGGAAAAGAACTCCTTGAGATACTCTATAAAGAGGCCTATCGTACCACACGTCCCCAGCGGGGTGGCGTATAACACACATTTACCTGTCGCCTGCCCCGCCTTGGCGGGGGCAGACAGGTTAAAGCGATTTGTAAAGAAAAAATCTCTTCATTAGCGGGTTTTCTTCTGTCAGGTTGCAAAGCAAAATGGGATTAAAAATTCCAGATTTCAGTCTGACCTCCATCTTTTTCAGACTATCAGTATTGAGAATGCCTATATAAGGCAGATCGAAGAGAACAACAAAAATATAGTCGAGGTGTCGGCGAGAAACTTCTCGCTTATCGACCCAGAAGATGTAGAGGTTTTTGGTCGTTTTATCATTAACTACACACGCCGTAAAACGAAGTGGGACGAGCAGTATCGCCTGAAAACACCGCCAGGGATATACCGCGAAACGGTGATGTTTCCATCATGGGAGCAGAGTTTATGGAAAGGGTTAAGGATAAGTTTCTGGCAAAGAGAAAAGAACTGGATGTATTAAACAGAGCTAAGCCCCCCCTGCCTAAGTCGGCTGTGGCGCCGCACCAATAAATAGGACAGATTAAAGGCGAATTACCAAAAAAATTCTTTATTAACAGAAGTATACCTCTGCCTGTCTAACTACCGTAGGTAGGTGGTATGTAAAGGGGGATTAAATATGAAATGTCTTATCATTGCCGCTGGTAAAGGAAGCAGATTATCAAAAAGAGGCGATTCAAAGCCCCTTATTCCACTTCTGGGATTATCCCTTATCGAACGGGTGATATTGACTGCAAAGAAGAGTGGTCTTACTGATTTCTATGTAGTAACAGGATACAACGGTGAGAAGGTAAGGCAATATCTTAACAGATTTAGCCAGAGCAAAAATATAAATATAACCCATATCACAAATGAAGAATGGGAAAAGGGAAACGGCATATCTGTCCTTAAGGCAAAAAAACTATTAAATGAGAATTTTATTCTATTGATGGGGGATCATATCTTTGACGAATCGATACTGGTAAAACTAAAGAATGAAAGAATAGCTGATGGCGAAAGTATGCCGGCCGTAGATTATAACATTAAAACCAATAAACTTGTTGATGTTAATGGAGTTACCAAAGTTCTTGTCGAAGACAACAGGATTCTCAATATAGGAAAGAATATCAAGAAATATAACGCTTATGATACAGGAATTTTTCTTTGTTCCCCGGCAATATTCAGCGCCATTGAAGAAAGTATACATAATGGCGATAGCTCCCTTTCAGGGGGGATAAGGATTCTGGCCAGCAAGGGAAAGGCTAAAACCTTTGATATTAAAGATGGTTACTGGATTGATGTGGATGATGAGAAGACATTTAAAAAAGCGGAAAAAAAGCTTTTAGATACTTTAAAAAAGACCTCCGATGGTACTATATCAAGATACTTAAACAGACCAATATCAACCAGGATTACAAGGCGCCTTTTAAGAACAAATATTACCCCAAATCATATTTCGGTCTTCTCTTTTATCCTTGCTATACTGGGTTCCTTGTTTTTCTTTTTAGGGGGGTATATTAATTTAGTAATCGGAGGTATACTGGCACAAGTATCATCCGTGATTGATGGTTGTGATGGGGAGATAGCAAGGTTGAAATTCCAGATTACAGAATTTGGTGGATGGTTTGATGCTGTCTTAGACCGCTATGCTGATGCTTTTCTTCTTCTTGGTTTGACTTATTATGTTTATTTTACAAATACGAATTTTCTTGCCCTCTTCATTGGTTTTCTGGCAATCATAGGCACTTTCATGAATAGTTATACAGCCGACAAATATGACGGTTTAATGAAAAGAAAACTTGGACCAGGAAAGTACTATTTTGGAATGGGGCGTGATGTTAGAATGTTTATCATATTTCTTGGGGCTGTCCTTAATCAGCCTCTTTTAACCCTTGTTTTAATTGCTCTTTTGACGAATGCAGAAAATATCAGGAGGATAGTGGTTCTGTATAAAAATGGATAATATTGATTGTGTAAAAAAGAAGATTGAGGAGATTATTAAAAAATCTCCAGTTCCTGAAGACCCAATCCACTCGAAAAATACTTTGGAGTGGCTGCTTAAATTAAAGCCTGATGCTGATGAGACCTTTAAAATAGCAGCTTTAGGTCATGATATAGAAAGGGCTATTGAGGAACGGAAAGTAAGGCGCAAGGATTACAAAAGTTACGATGAGTTTAAAGATGCCCATGCCTTAAACAGTGCTAAGATCCTGGCAGAAATAATGAAGGAGTGTAATACAAGTAAAGAATTAGTCGATGATGTCTTTTTTCTGGTGCGCCATCACGAAACAAGAGGCACAAGACGTGCCAATGTTTTAAGAAATGCTGACACCATCTCATTTTTTCATGTAAACCTGCCCAACTATTTCATCCGAAATGGTATTGAAGAGACGAGAAGGAGATTCTTATGGGGGTACAAGAAGTTATCTGATAACCTGAAAAGGGTAGTGGCCGAGTTCGATTACCAAGATAAAGAACTTGAGTCCCTGGTGAGGGTTTGGGAAAAACCATCCTTCCTTTTGTGATAATCTCCCCTTATAGGTTCCTCCTGCATTCGGCTTTTCGACGTTCGCTCTCTACTCGCTACTGCCTACTATTTCCTTTATCTCTTCGACCTAATGTCTTATATCCAAATTGGGGGTTCTTCAAATTCTCATATCTGAAGGTCACAGACTCGTATGAGATCCGTATGGATTTGTGTGCATTCGATTGACCTGCCCCGCACCTATGCATACCCTCGCACCTATTGGGTGCGGGGCATAGGTGCGGGGTGAATGTAATTCGTGGTGTCTTTTTTCTTGATCGCGTAGGAAAGCTTCCTATAAGAATGTCAAGTTATTTTTTCAAAAAGATGTTTGCAAATTGGTAACCCGTTGTATTGCCGATAGTTACAAATATTGCTCTTTGAAAAGTATGTAGTTTACCTATCCTCTGAGTGTTAACTTCTTGCAACACAGAGAGTTAGAACTGCGATGGTGTGGTAACCTCACCAGGGGTCCTGGCTCTTCAGGATAACCTCTCTGGCCCGCGGCCTAAACTGGCAGTTATATAAGATATCCAGTCCGTGCGGATCCGTATGGAGCTGTACGAATTCGCACAGGGAAGTCCTGGTTCTTAACTTCCTTCATTCTGGCTTCGCGGGCGGTGAGGGAATGGAGTCTTTCCTGCGGGATTATCCCTCTTTAACGGGATTCCTAATGTATAAACCCTGAATCCCTCACCACCACAGTTTATGTTTTATGTTAAAGAACTATTGATATACCAATTAGCCGTTTTATACCTTACTTGCAGTTTGCTGTCGTAGTCTCCATCGTATGGAATTTCTTCTGTAAGCATCCTGAAGATTATGCGTAGTAATTTACATGCAACAGCGATCAAGGCTTTCTTCTTTTTCTTCTTCTTTTCTGGTTGGTTTGTGATAATTCGAAGATAGAACTTCCTGATGGGGCTACCCCTTCGGATTGCACGGACAGCTGCTTGATACATTATGATTCGGAGTAATTTTCTACCGCGCTTTGTGATGTGTTTGAGGGTATGGACACTCGTACCAGATTCCTCACTCCAGAGGTCTAAACCGGCGAGTTTTATAAGCTGTCTGCCGCTCGTGAAGTGCTGTATATCACCTATCTCTGCTATAATACTTGCTGCCGTGATTGGTCCAACACCGGGTAGGGTGAGAAGAAGTCTGTAGTCTCTTAGATCTTTGACAATTTTATGCACCCTTTCATTGACTTGGGCGATTCTACTGTAAAGAATCCCCAGGTCTTGCAAGAGCGTACTGATTTCGAATAGCACAGCCTCATCTTCGCCGACGATACCAACGGAGTTCTTTGCCATGTCATATATCTCTTCCAGCCTTTTATGACTGAAATGGGGATTCGATTTAGCCACATTCTTCACGAATTGATCTTTTGGAATATGGGTTATCATAGAGGGGAGAGGGTATTTTTCCAGGATTATGAGCATGGTCTTCGCCTCTATATCGTAGAAGTACTTCTCGAGTTCTGGGAAGACATACCCAACGACATTCCTGAGTCTATTCCTGAGTGTTGATTTTGCGTTTATGGAGCGGAAGTAGAGTTGCATAAAACGGTGAAGTTGGGCTACCGTTTTATCCCTTTGAACGGGAAAATAGAACTTCCCTTGCATTATGAGATCAGCTATATTACGGGTGTCCTTTGGGTCAGATTTATCCTTTGAGACATTCATGGTTTCTCTGTTGCGATTGACAGCAAGGGGACTCACGGTAACTGTGAACTCTCCTCGTAGAGTGAGAAACTGATAAAGATGTTTCCAGTATTGCCCGGATGGTTCCATACCGAAGATGATGTCCCTGCAATGGTTTCTATTTTTATAGAATCCTGCTTTATTTAGAAACCATTCAAATCCTTTGGCAGTATTTGGAAAGAAGTACTTTCCTGCAAGGACTTTGCCGTTAGAGATCATGAAGCAAGCACAGTTTCTGAATTTACCGATATCTACAGCGACTATCAAAATATCTGTAGATGCACGCACTCTATCCTTGAGTGCCTCGAGGACACTTTTGACACCCTTTAATGGTTCAAAGGTATCCCTCGCTTCCGGTAATGGGTACTGTTTCTTTACCATGGCCACCTCCTGTTATTAAGGGTTATTGTTTTTTTATCTTACAGGAGGTTGGCCATAATGTCAAGAAAATTATTTTGAGTTATTATACCAGTATATGCTAAGTCATTGGTATACTTGATATAGGGACAATTATTGAAATAAGTTCTTTCATTTTGTAAGGAGAAAGGGAGAAAGTATGAAAAGGGGAATTAACATTTTTATTTCTTTTTCTCCATCTCCTTCTTTCCCCATTTCTCCTTTTGTATTTTTTTTCTTGACAAAGTAAGAATTCGGAAGTATAATATTTAGTAGAGAGGATCGTTGTAGATATATCACCCATAGTTAACCTTGATGTGTCATATATAGAGATTTATATCAGAAGTACTGAGGAGGTGTATTATGTATAAAATATTAAATTTTACCCTTGTGCTCTTACTTTGCATTGGACTTATGCAATGCGCAGAGACTCCTATCTCACCGATTTCGCGTGAACTTACACTCGCCGAAAAACAATTGGTCAAGTCAGATAACAAATTCGGGTTCAAGCTTTTCAAGGAGATTATTAAAGAAGAAAAGGATAAGAATGTCTTTATCTCTCCATTGAGTGTTTCCATGGCATTGGGAATGACCTACAACGGCGCTAATGGAAGTACGCAAGAGGCGATGCAAAAAACCCTTGAACTTTCTGGTTTGACGATTCAAGAAGTCAATGAGTCCTATAAAAGCTTGATAGAGTTATTAACAGGGCTTGACCCGAAGGTTCAGTTTCAGATTGCAAATTCAATCTGGTACCGTCAGGAGTACTCTTTTGAAGAGGAATTCATCAATCTATGTAAGACATATTTCAATGCTTTGGTGCGGGGGTTGGATTTTAACGACCCGAATGCTGCAGATACAATAAATGGATGGGTTGAAGAAAACACCAATGGAAGAATCAAAGAGATCGTTGACAAGCCCATTAATCCTTTGACGGTGATGTTTCTCATTAATGCCATATATTTTAAAGGCACCTGGACTTATGAGTTTGATGAAGAACTAACAAAGGATGATTGGTTTTACTTGCCTGACGGTTCAAGAAAGCCTTGCAAGATGATGGAGCAGAGAAGTGAATACAATTATTTCTCAAATCCAGATTTTCAGGCCATTGATTTACCCTACGGTGATGGTGATTTCAGCATGACGATTTTTCTTCCGCGCCCGCAAAAGAACGTCGATTCCCTGATTGCAGAATTTAACGAGGAGAATTGGGACAATTGGATAAACAGTTTCTCAAAGGATTCAGGAGATATCTATATCCCAAAGTTTACACTCGAATATGGAATAAAATTAAACGATGTTTTGAAGGCATTAGGAATGGGAATAGCTTTCGATCCTTATTGGGCTGACTTTACCAGGATGTATAAACCCGGGGGTATATGGATTGACAAGGTAAAGCACAAAACATTTGTTAAGGTAAATGAAGAAGGCACTGAGGCAGCGGCAGTTACTTCTGTTGAGATGATACTGGGAGCTGGCTTTGGCTTTTATATGCGAGTGGATCGACCATTTGTATTTGTGATTCGAGAAAATAAGTCTCAGACGATACTCTTTATGGGGAAAATTGTGGAACCGACCCTATAAGACCACAGACTACAGACTGCAGACCATAGACAGAAAAACAGTAGAAAGTAGGCAGTAAGCAGTATGTACAAAAAGGAAAACTAAGGACCTTTGTTTCCATTGAATTGGAAATCCTTCAATGTCTCTTGCCTGCCTACGGTAGGCAGGCAAGTCCCGTCCAAATCCCTGTCCATTCCATACGGATCCTGCCCATACGGGTCTTGAGACGGAACGGATCTTGAGATTATAGAACACCTTCGTCTCTGGAAAAATATCCAGAGACCTCTGATTAGAGATTTCTACACTTTTTCAGAAATCTCCCAAAAACTTCTTGACATTCTATAAAATAGATGGTAAAATTACAAAAAAGGAACCGGTCCATTTTCGGGGAGGTATAATGTGGTGTAAGAAATTTATCTTGTTTGTTTTCGTGGGAGGAATTATGGGAAGTAGTTTTGTGAGGGCAGAAGAGATAGAGAAACCTCCTTTGTGTTTAGCAATACTCTGGCATCAGCATCAACCCCTGTATGCCAAAGAACCAGAGAGTGGTTTATATGCTAAGCCCTGGGTAAGAATGCACGCCGTTAAAGATTATTATGATATGGCAAACATATTGGGAAAATATCCCCAAATTCACCAGACCTTTAATCTTACGCCTTCTCTGATTATCCAATTGGAAGATATAATTAGCGGTGGGCAAGATAAATATTTTTATCTTTCCCAGAAAAGGGCAAGCGAACTCAGCCGTGAGGATAAGAAATTTATTCTCTCGAGATTTTTTGATATTTACCAGAAGACTCTGCTTGAACCCTATTCTCGTTATAAAGAACTTTTAGAGAAGAGGGGACGTGTTATATCTTCAAAGACACTGGAGCAAAAAATAGGTGAGTTTACTACCCAGGACTATCTTGATTTGCAAGTGTGGTTTAATCTCGCCTGGCTGGATCCGGATTTAAAAAAAGAAGAGTCAATCCGATTTATACTGGACAAGAGTAGAAACTTCACCGAGGAAGAGAAAAATATCATACTAAAGAAACATCTGGAGATTCTGAAAATGATTATTCCGGAACATAAGAAGCTTCAAAATAAAGCTCAGATTGAAATAACCTTTACTCCCTTTTATCACCCCATACTTCCCCTCATCTATGATACCGATCTAGGAAAGAGGAGTGCACCGGAAATATCCCTGCCCCGGGAAAGATTTTCTTATCCCGAAGATGCTCAAGCTCAGGTTTTAAAGGGAATAGAACTCTATAAGAAATACTTTGGAAGAGAACCACTCGGAATGTGGCCCAGTGAGTCGGCGGTATCCCAGGAGGTAGTCGATATAATCGCTGGCGCGGGAGTTAAATGGATAGCCACCGATGAATGCGTTCTTGAGAAATCATTGAATATAAAGATTGAAAGAGATGCCGGAGGGAATATCCTTAATCCAGAATTGTTGTGTCAACCCTATGTTTGCGAAAGAAGAGGCAAGACTTTATCGGTAATTTTCCGGGAGAGATCTATACTTGATTTATGGGGGAAGCATCCGCGGATGAAGGCAGAAGAAGCGGCTCAGGATATTATCGATAGATTACACAATATCTATGCGAGATTACCAAAAGACAAGCCCTATTTAGTGACACTTGCCTCAGATGGTGAAAATGCCTGGGAATTTTTCTCTGACGATGGAAAAGAATTTTTGAATGCCCTCTATTCTAAATTATCCCGCGACCAGATAATAAAGACCATTACCCCCTCAGAATATCTAAAGAAGTATCCTCCGGAGAAAAAGATTGAGAATCTCTGGGGTGGCTCCTGGATGGGACCGAACTTTAATATCTGGATTGGTGAAGGGGAAGAGAATCTCGCCTGGGAATATTTGGGTAAAACCAGAAAGGACCTTGAAGTATATAAAAAGGGTGGAGAAGCTGAACCCGATAAACTGGTTCAAGCTTTTGAAGAGATCTATGCAGCTGAAGGAAGTGACTGGTTCTGGTGGTATGGAGAAGATATGAATTCTGGCGATGACGAAGGATTTGATTTGATGTTTAGAAACACACTGAAAAACGTTTATAAAATTATCGGCAAGAAAATACCGGGATTTTTAGAAGTTCCGATAGTAAAATCGAGAGAAGAACAGGGCTGAAGGCCAAAGTGATTTGCCTGGAGTATCGGGAGCTTTTGGCTCCAGAAGCCAACAAATTCGTAGATTCAATTTTTAAAGACAGTGAAACCGTAAAGAGTAAGATAAAAAGATAAATTATAAACACGCAGATCAATTATAATGGAACATTAGGTAGTGTCAAATAGAATATGAAAAACCACAGTCATACGACCCGTCCCTGTGGATCCGTATGGATATGAGAGGTCATTCACCCCGTTAGATGTTTACTATCTAACGGGGCAGGGAGTAAATTTAATTCCCCCGCCAGAGGCGGGGCAGGTCTGTGCTCTCCAAAAATGTCCGTTAGCTAACGGATATAATTTTACAAGGATTTTAAGAGGCGGTAGGGACAGGGCTTGTCCCTGTCCGAAAACACTATTCCTGTCTAACGGACAACCACTCACAGAGCCGTATGGCAAGGGTTGTCCCTACAAATTCTTTTTCAATCTCTGTTTTAACTAATAAATTTCAATGTACAAAGGTTAAAAGATGGGATAAAAAGGTT
This sequence comes from Caldifarciminota bacterium, assembly GCA_034722095.1. Taxonomy (GTDB): domain Bacteria; phylum Hydrothermota; class UBA3073; order UBA3073; family UBA3073; genus UBA3073. Next base: position 20,705 of record JAYENM010000344.1, read on the forward strand.
GGTCTTATCCGTGCGGATCCGTATGGATAAGAGGTCATTCACCCCGCCAGAGGCGGGGCAGGGAGGGGATGGGTAAAAATCTTCTGCGAGGCTTTATTACTCTATAATCCTCTGTGCTCTCTGTGGTTCGATTTTTGACAATACTGAGATATGAAAAGGGAGATAAAAATGAAAACATTAATAATTTACAAATCAGTACACCATGGCAATACTGAAAAAATTGCCAAAGTAATGGCCGAGATCCTTAACGCAGAATTGGTAAAACCAAGCGAAGTAGATATAGCTACCCTTTCAAAATATGACTTAATTGGTTTTGGCTCGGGAATTTATCATGGCAAACATCATAAAAGTCTGTTTGAGGTTATTAACAAATTAAACAATCAAAAAGGCAAGAAGGCATTTATTTTTTCGACTAGTGGGATAAAAAAGGTGCGTTTTTTCCACGAGTTTGACAAGCCATTGAAGAGAAAATTATTGGAAAAGGGTTTTCGTACAATCGGAGAGTTTAATTGTAGGGGTTGGGATACATATCCTTTCTGGGTAAAACTCTTTGGTGGAGTAAATAAAGGCAGACCTAACGAAGAAGACCTGGAGAATGCAAGAAGTTTTGCGAAATATTTGAAAAGGATGTCTGGATAGAACTAAAGGAGGAGATATGGAAATCAAGGAAATAAGGTTAGAGGAATTATTGCCTGAAAAGTTTATAGAAGAGAAGGTGAAAGAGATTTCTTCTACTGTCGGCAATGGTTTGGCTATCAACGCTCTATCTGGTGGCGTTGATTCTTCTACTGTGACCATGTTAGGTCACAGGGCCTTAGGTGATAGACTCAAAACACATTTCGTTAGCAACGGTTTAATGAGAGAAAAAGAACCAGAATACATCGTATCCCTGTTTCAAAATTGGGGGGTAAAGGTTGAACTTGTCAATGCAGAAGAAACTTTCTTTGACGCATTAAAAGGTGTCACTGATCCGGAGGAGAAACGAGAGGCTATAACTCAGGCATTTTACAAGGATGTCTTTGGCAAACTGGTAAAAGAAAGCGGTGCAAAGTATCTTTTGCAGGGGACAAATTACACGGATGTTGAAGAAACTGTTGCAGGAATTAAAAGACAACATAATATTCTCGAGCAACTTGGAATCAACCCGGAAAAGGTATATGGATATAAGGTCATAGAACCATTAATCCAACTCAGAAAATCAGCAATAAGAAAAGTTGCGAAGGCATTGGGGCTTCCAGAAGAGATATATAATAGACCGCCTTTCCCGGGTCCTGCCCTGGCAGCAAGAATAATAGGAGAAGTTACACCCGAGAGAGTAGCGATTGTTAGAAAAGCTACGAGAATTGTTGAAGATGAATTACACAGTACAGGTGCATTTCAATATCTGGCAATTCTGCATCAGGACAAAGTTACAGGGCTGAGAGAAGGCAAGAGAGATTATGGCATGCAAATAGAAATAAGATGTTGGGATAGCAAAGATGCGGTTACTGGTTCACCAACAAGACTGTCTTACGACATCTTGGATAGATTGGCGGAGAGAATAACTAAAGAAGTGGCAGGTGTTGTGAGTGTTACTTATAATATAACCCCCAAACCTCCTTCAACTATGGAAGCGGTTTAATGAAGGTCACCACCAAAGTGGGAGTTTCCAAACCCCGATTATTGTCGAGACTGGAAGTCTCTCCCACATTCGGTAGGCAGTTATCCGCAATCAGTTATTAGTGTCATACGCCGTCCAGAGAGAAAAATTTTTGTGATTTTCGTGCCCTTCGTGGGCTAAGGAATTAAGGTAAAATTGTTTACTGCCCCAAAGATCTGGCGAGTTCTCTTGCTCTGTAGGAACTTCTTACAAGCGGGCCGGATGCCGCTCCTCTGAATCCAAGTTCCTTTGCGATTATTTTAATATCGTCAAATTCCTCAAGGGGAAGGTACCTATTTACCTTTACCTTCCCTCCGGGTGGTCTTATGTATTGACCTACTGTAACAATATCAACTCCCACATCTCGCAGGTCCTTCATAAGCCCTATTACCTCATCCATTCCCTCGCCAAGTCCAACCATAAAGCCCGATTTTGTTCTTGTGCCCATTTGCTTTGCCCATTCAAGCAGCTTAAGGGATCTTTTATAATTCGCCATAGGCCGAACAGTGGAATAGAGGCGGAAAACGGTCTCTATATTATGATTTAGCACATATGGCCCCTCGTCTATCACCGTTTTCAGGGCATCTCTGCTGCCTCTAAAGTCTGGAACGAGCGCCTCAACATCTGCAATATCTCTTAATGTGCTTATAGTTGAAGCAAACTGAGTTGCACCTCCGTCTGAAAGGTCATCTCGTGAGGGTGAGGTTATCACCACATAGCGAAGCCCGAGTTTTTTAACGATTTCTCTTGCCCTTTCTGGCTCCTTTTCATCAGGTGGAAATGGTTTCCCCTTTTTTACAGCACAGAACTTGCAGTTTCGGGTGCAAATACACCCGAGTATGAGGAGTGTGGCTGTCCTTCTCCCGAAGCATTCACCGATGTTGGGGCATCTCGCCTCTTCACATATTGTATGAAGCCCGAGATTCCTCAGGAGTGCTCTCATCTCATTATCCTGGGGAGAATAAGTGGTTTTTATCCATGAGGGAACTTTCATAATTTAGTCATTAGGTTATTAGTCATTGGTCGTTTGTATCGTTGGGGATGCTTCGCTGTCAGAAAAGCCATCTTATGAGTATGTGGCTTTCCCTGAGCATCGTGAACCACCTTCTCTTCGTAGCTCAACACATCGAAGTCTAAGAAGCACGTCGGCAATTCACCACAAAGGGCACAAAGAAGGACACCGAGAGATTTAAGATTTTGGTGTTATCGCGACTAAGAAGGCGCTCCCACAATAACCCAATAACCTAATGACTCAATATCCAATGCCTAACCTATTGCAAGTCCTAAGGCAGTTGAGAGATAATTACTCTTTTGCACTGCATCAGGATTGAGTGGATAAATCCGTCTTAAAGGACGCATGACTTCAACGGATATTCCTGTTTGTTCTTCAAGTCCGAGAACCCTCTCAACCTTCCCTGTCACCATAATCCCCTTGATATTCTTGAAATATGCAACTCTCTTCTTGAGTTCATCCTGCACAGAGACTTTAACTGGTATATATGCACCATAGTACCCATCATAGGCGAGGTTGAGGACATTTTCTTTTATATCACAGAGAAGGTATCGTTCTCTTCCAGGATAAGAGAATTGAAATATCTTATGAAGGGCGTTAAGGTCAATATCCACAAAATCGGGGCTCCTTCCAATCTTTTGAAGCAGAGAGAGTGTATTTACAACATCCTCGTTGTTCTGTACAGTTGCTATAACATCCACCATTTCTTGAGAATATGCCATTTTGTGAAATCTTGCTATGTCTGTGTCTGAAAGCTCTATGTAATACTTCAATTCTTCATTTAAGAGGTCTTTGGGGGCAGTAAATCTCGCTATTCTTCCCTTTGTACAGGTTATAACCCTTCCTTCGCCTATTCTGTCTTTTAATTTCTCAAATTCAGTTGTCACAAAAAAATCCTTCAGGATATATCCCTGAAGGCAGACAAGAACGATAGGTGGTCCAGGGTCTATTGCATAAGTAAGCATAAGACAGAACTTCTATCTGCAATCCCTTTTAAAAATAGGGAGCAACAACGAAATAGATATATACAAATCTACCTGTCCATACGGATCCGTAGAGATCAACAGACAGGAACGGCTCGTCTGAGCTCGCCGAAGACGGTCATCTTGAGGACTGCTGATGACTCAGATTTTTGTCTCTTTCCGTTAGCTAACGGATTATCGTGCTACGGCATACACCTTTCTTTGTTTATATTCTTCTTTCTTGCCTTTATTCCAGTTTTGGACAGGACGATAGTAGCCCACTACTCGTGAATATACTTCTGTCTGCTTGCCACACATGGGACAGGTGTAATGCTCTCCTCTTATGTATCCATGTTCCTCACATATAGAGAATGTGGGTGTCATAGAAAAGTATGGGACTCTGAAGTTCTCCGCGATTCTTTTCACAAGAGTTGCGCAGGCGTCCTCATCGTCTATCTCTTCGCCGAGGTATACATGTATGACTGTCCCACCCGTATATTTTGACTGCAGGCCCTCTTGCAGTATAAATGCTTCGAATATGTCGTCTGTATAGCCTACGGGAAGCATCGTAGAGTTGGTATAATAAGGTGCCTCTTTTCCCTGCGTGATTATATTGGGGAATTTCTGTTTGTCTATCCTTGCGAGACGATAGGCAGTTCCCTCTGCTGGTGTTGCCTCAAGGTTGTATATGTTCCCTGTCTCTTCCTGAAAATCCGATAGTTTCAGAAGCATAAAATCGAGAACCTTCTCTGCAAAGGCTGTTCCTCTTTCGCTTCCTATATCCTCTCCAAACAGATTCAGACAGGCCTCGTTCATTCCAACAAGCCCTATGGTGGAGAAATGGTTTGCAAGTGTGCCAAGGTATCTCTTCGTATAAGGCAAAAGTCCTCTTCGTATATTCTGTTCAACAACTCTGCGCTTTAGTTCAAGTGAATCCCTTGCGAGTTCCATAAGAGATGACAGTCTTTCAAGGAATTCGTCCTCACTCTTTGACATGTAACCAAGCCTCGGCATATTTATGGTCACCACACCCACAGAACCGGTTGAATCTCCTGAACCGAACAGCCCTCCTGTAACATTTCTTCTGAGTTCTCTCAGATCTAGCCGTAGTCTGCAGCACATACTCCGCACATCGGATGGATTGAGATTCGAGGAAATAAAATTGGAAAAGTAAGGAAGCCCGTACTTGGATGTTGCTTTAAATAGGATGTGCGCGTTCTCACTATCCCAGTTAAAGTCAGGGGTAAGATTGTATGTAGGTATGGGAAAGGTAAATATCCTCCCCTTATTATCTCCTTTAAGCATAATCTCAAGGAATGCCTTGTTTATCATGTCCGCCTCTTTCTGAAACTCACCGTAGTATCCGAAACCTGATGAATACTTCCCATCTATGGTGACCTTTTGATCCTTCAGATCCTCTGGAATTGTAAAGTCAAATGTGAGATTTACAAACGGGGTCTGTCCGCCCCATCTTGAAGCAACATTTACAGAGAATACAAATGTCTGGATAGCTTGATAAACATCCTCATAGGATAATCTTTCCTTTCTTACGAGTGGGGCGAGAAAGGTATCAAACGAGTTGAATGCCATAGCACCAGCCCACTCGTTCTGAAGCGTTCCCAGAAAATTCACCATCTGTCCCAGAGCGGTCTCAAGGTGCTTCGGGGGAGATGCCTCTACCTTTCTCGGCACACCATTGAATCCTTCATAAAGCAGTTGCCGTAGTGACCATCCTGCACAGTATCCTGCAATACCCATGGAAAGATCGTGTATATGAAAGTCCCCTTCAGTGTGTGCCTTTGCAATCTCCGAAATGTATATGTTCTCGAGTGTATACCTTGCAATCATAGAACCTGCCGTGTGCATCATAAGTCCTGAAAGGGAATAGTCCGCATTCGCATTTTCCTTCATCCTCCAGTCGTCCTCTGTAAGATAACCGTTGACAGTATCGCTGACATCCATAAGGAGCTTTTCCGTCTTTCTTAACTCCGCATGTCTCTGTCTATACAGTATATATGCCTTGGCAGTATCAGCCTTGCCATCCTCAATCAAAACCTTCTCAACTATATCTTGGATGTCCTCTATATGGGGAACCTGCTCCATCTTTTCAAGTATTTCTACAACCCTATCCGTAAGCGCCTTTGCGTCGAGTTGTTCGCCAGTAGCGCTTGCTGCCTTCAAGATGGCATTCTGTATGCGAAATGGATTAAAAGGCACCATGTATCCATCTCTTTTTTTAACAAAATCTAGCATAAGAGCCCCCGGGTTGAAATTTTTAACTCAGTTACTTTTTATTTGCCACGGATTACACGGATTTTTTACCACGGAATAACACGGAATTATTATTTAAATTATCTCTTTCTCTGTGTTAATCTGTGCAATCTGTGGCTTTTTTAGACGCTGATTTACGCTGATTAACACGGATTTATTTTTAAATGTTTTTATTTCAAAGAATTAGTTTCTTTATTTATCTATGAACATCTGCGTGCATCTGCGTCCCATACGGTCCCTTTAACAGAGTCATTCCAGTATCTTATCTGTGGTTTTAAAGTGAAGTTTTGCTACCTCTCTTAACATATCCCTGCCATATTTCTCTATAAGCACCTTCCCGCAACTGATAGTATCATCATTTATACCTATAGGCAGGGCGATACCATATTCCCTCTCTGCCTTTGTGAACCAGGTAAGAAATCTATCACGTGCGATTATACTCGCTGCCGCAACCGCAATATCATCCTCTGCTCCCTTTCTTATATCAAATTTAATCTTTGGAAAGGATGCAGTTATGAGTTTTGCACTTCCAAAATCATCGATCACAACATACTCGCACTCGGTCTCCCTCAGAATATTCTTTATTACTGTCTTATGTGCCCACAAAAGAAATCCATTGATAGTCCTCATGCGCGAGTATAACTCGTTGTATCTCTTTGGTGTAATCAGAACAATCGAATGGACACAGTTTGTAGTTATTGACTCACTTAATGCCTTGATGTTCGATGCCGCTACCTTTTTCGAATCTCGCACGCCAAGATCTGTTAATAACCTCTCTTCATCTTCACTGACCTTCACACCAGCCACTACGAGTGGCCCAAAATAAGACCCTTTACCCGATTCGTCGGTTCCTATCCTGTCCATTTCATAGAATGCCTTTGCAGGCATTTATAAACGAAGAAAAAAGACGTTTGATTGCAGAACTCTCCTGAAAGAGGTTCTCGGGATGAAATTGAACTCCAATTACGAATTTATGTTTCCTGCTCTCTATACCCTCTACTACCCCATCATCCGCATAGGCTGATATAATAAATCCAAATGCGAGTTCCTTTATTGCCTGACGATGAAAACTGTTGACCATTACCTCTTTCTCTTTCATAATATTGAATAATTTTGTGTCCTTCTCTATCTTTATACGGTGTGCGGCTCTTTCTTCGGGAAGTTCCTGCCAGTGCGATTCTACATGCTGTTTAAGTGTGCCCCCGCCCATAACATTCAGAACCTGGCATCCCCTGCAGATTCCGAGCACGGGCAGTCCTTCTTTCACAGCAACCTTCGCCAGCGCTAGTTCAAACCCATCTCTCTTCCTGTACACCCTGGAGAGCGACGCCATTCTGTGCTCCCCATAAAATAAAGGATCTATATCCCCACCACCGGTGAATAAGACCCCGTCAATTCTCGAAAGCATATGCGAGGCGAGAATTATATTGCCCTCACCGTTTACATCAACGGATGGCAGAAGAAGAGGTATACCACCGGATTCCATTATTGCTGTAATATAGTGGCTTATTGTATAGTATCTTGACGCAGTTATACCTGTGGTTAAACCGATAAGTGGTTTCATTGTTCTATTATCTTCACAAGTGAGGTTCTTGTCTCCCCAAATCACCTTAAATGTATATTTCTTGCAAACTCCGCTACCATCGCCTCTATCTTCATTTCTCCTTCAAACGCATTTCCTATGACGACGAAGTCCGCCCCTGCTTCTACCCTCTCTTTTGCAAGCGATACACTTTTTAATCCCCCACCAACTATAATTGGTATATCTATATATGATTTTACACTGCTTATCATCTCGTCAGGCACAGGGACTTCTGCACCGCTTCCCGCCTCAAGGTAGACAAATTTCATACCAAAGTACTGCGCTGTAAGGGCGTGAAATTTCGCAATGTTTATCTTATCTCTAGGAATTGGGAGGGTGTTTGAGATATACGTAACAGATGTAAGGCATCCTCCATCCACAAGTATATATCCACAGGGAATGGGCTCAATCCCATATTTTTTGATAAGTGGCGCGCCTCTAACCTGTTCTCCTACCAGATAGAGAGGATTTCTACCCGAAAGGAGCGATAGAAAGAGAATGGCGTCTGCATTTTTTGATACCTGGAGATGATTACCGGGAAATAGTATTACAGGAAGGTCAGTACTTAACTTAATCTCCTTCAAGTATCCTTCAAGACTGTCCCTGTCATATGTGCTACCACCGACGAGAATGGCGTCTGCACCTCCTCTTTCAATCTGAGGAACTATCGCTTTTAGCTGTTTGATATCTGTCTTATCCGGATCAAGCAGAAAGAGGAAGCCCGCCCCCTTTTTTTTTATTGTCTGGAGAAGGTATGAATATACACCCATAATAAGATCAAGTTATGTAAGATATTAACCGCAGAGGTCACAGAGTTCGCTGAGAGAAGAAGGAAAAAAACTTTAAGTTCTCTGGGTCCTCTGCGTGCTCTGCGGTAAGAAAATCTCTGTAAGCTCTTGTAACCTCTAAGAAATTATACCATACTTCTTTCTAAAAGTCAAGGGTTTTTTAAATTCTAAAAAACCAGAAATATCACGAAAAGATAAGTAGAGTCTACAAAGAGAAGATTTAAGACATAAGGGAGGATTAAAATTTTTTTCATTTTTTTGTCCTAACCTCTCTTTTTATCTCTGCTATTTTTTCAACAGGGATTTTAAGAGACCCGTGGTGAACGAAGTGAATCCATGGAAAGAGATTTTTTTATTTCTTATGTTTTCTTTTCCAGGCGGCTCTTGGGATGGTTTCTTAACGCATCATCTGGTCTGCTCACTTCCTTCCCTGCTAACATATTACAATTCCGGATCATCGAAATTTGTACAAATTTGGTTTATGTACAATCGAAATTTGCGAAAATTTTAATATTGGAGAGTGAAGCATGGCAAAGATATCCTTGTAATACCCGTATGCATCTTTTTTGCATTACTTCCTACATCATCGAAAAATCTTTGATGGTCTTTACAAGATAATAATAAGAGGCAACAAGAAAATTTGTAGGAGATAAGACATTTGTAGATGAGGTAAAAAGAGGAGTTCTGCTATGGTTGCTTATGCAAATAGTCGAACCTGACCCCGGGTTTTAGTAACTTCTTTATATTCTTTTGAGCCGTATGTGAGCCCTTTATGAGCCGTTTCAACCTGTTTTTCTTTACTCGTTTTAATCGCCAAGTAATCGCCAAAATCGCCAAGCAAATACCAATTCGTGTATTCCACAATGGTCATCTTTTGCCTCATTTACGGTTCTATGTCCCCTTTGTACCTTTAGCGTGCCTTTCCTGCGGCTTTTGCGTGTTTAGTACGGCATAATATGTTCCACGCCCCGTTGTGCCAAATTTCTGTAACATTTTTTTCATTACCTTTAAGACATGCATAAGAAATTTACCGCTTCCATGAATTGAGAAAATATCTCTTTTTGGAGTCTTTGTGCAAATAATGTGCTAAGTATGTGCAATTGGTATGTCCGATATTAGTTACCCTTTGCCTCATTAGAACATAATGTAGGTCTCTCTTGCCCTTTTATTACCTAATTTGCCCAATTATTGCCTTTTTAATTTTGTAGAAGATTCTCCATCCGTGAGTTCCTATTTTTTCAAGCGCATCTCTCTGTACCAATTCTTCAAGGTCGTCAGTTGCTGTGCGTTTTGAAACATTTGATATTTGTTGGTATTCCTTCAAATGCTCATCCCGCCAGTTGTGTTTGAATTCTAAATTTTGTGTTTCTGCTATCTCTTGCATATTACCACCATATCAAAGGTTTAATGATTTTATAGTCCAAATTTTTCAAATCAATTTTCTCGTCATTTATACCCTGAACATTTCTATTCACTACTGTCCCCCACAATTTTTATCTCCTCCTCGGTTAAGCCGTCTGCTAAAGCATTTTTGAATATAGATCTACTCATTCGGTCGTATGAACTTTCTATAAGAATTAGGGATATCAAATATGAATGGTGACTTATCATAAAAATTATACCCCTGTGCTGCTTTTCCTTCACGTTTCTTAGCATAACATAGAAAAAGTTTCTCTTTTGCTCTTGTCATAGCAACATAAAAAAGTCTTTTTTGTTCTTCGATGTCTCCATTTAATTTGGGGAAGTTTCCTTTCTCCATTCCCAAGACAAAAACAACTTTTCTTTGAAGTCCTTTAACAGAATGGGTGGTAATAAATAATACAGCAGCATCATCTTCTCCTTCTCCCGATTCTCGCGGGTCTGCGGTTTTTTCACCCTTTAAACCACGAATATTTTGAATAAAATTATATAAACTCCAATCCCTTGGAATGGTTTCAGATTTTTTAATAATTTGCACTATCCTTGTCTCTTTTTTATATCCTAATTTTTCCGCAACGACCCAGAGCAAATTTTTTAGGTCTGTCTTAGCAGCTGTAACTGATAGACTCTCGAAAAGTTGATTAAATATTTTTAATGGCTTATGCCATCTTTTAAAAGAACTATCATTTTGGGCTACTGTTAATGCGTTCCAAAAAGAGCAGTCGTTAGCTTCTGCATATTTACGAATCTTTTTTATAGCTTTATTGCCAATTCCTTTAGCTAATTTTGACGCTAGACATACCCTTAACGCCAAACTATCCCGTCTATCAATAATAAGTCTTAAGCAAGCAATAAATTCTCTCACATGTTTTGTCTCCTCCAGAGAAGGTTTTATTATACGAATATTTGCCTTAGCGAGGCTTGCGGCAATTTTATCTGCAATATCCCCACCACGATATAGAATTGCTATATCTTTCGGCTCATATTCCCCTGTCTCAACAGTGTTTTTAATCCACTGGCTAATATATTTTGCCTCTTGCACATCACTTTTACAATCAAGAATATAAATTGGTTCGGAATCTTTCTGCTGCGGATTCAGGGGTGACTTGCGTTTAATAAATTCATCTGCACCTCGTATAATCTTTTCTGGACAGCGAAAACATATTGTCATCGGCTTTTGTATTGCTCCCACAAAATCATTAGTAAAGCCTAGTATAATTTTGGGGTCTCCACCACGCCATCCATAAATACTTTGTTTATCATCGCCAACTACAAAAAGTCCTGTGCTTTTATCAGCAAGCAACTGGATTAGAGAATATTCAGCTCTATTTATATCTTGAAACTCATCAACTAACAAGCGTGTGCACTTTGTATGATAAGTATTTCTGGTCTCCTGGCTTATTTCTAAAAGTTTATAAGCATTCATTATCAAATCCTGGAAATCCAAGGCAGAGTGAAACCATAATAACTCTTGATATCTTGTATAAATCTTTTTAAATAAACCGTCCTTAAGGTCGTCAGGACGTTTTCTGTTTGCCTTTAACAGCAAAATTTTATTTGAATATTGCTTTATTTTTCCTTTAGCTCTTGGGTTTACATCAAGAATAGCATCACCAAGCACAAGATAGGACTCATATCCATTTCCAATGGTGAATTCTTCAGGCATACCTATCTCATTGCCTTTATCTTTAAGCATTCTTACTGAAAGAGAATGTAAGGTGCATATCAATGGGTGATCTTCGGCGGAAAGACCGAGTTCTGTGAGTCTTTTTTTCATTTGCTCTGCGGCCTTGGTAGTAAAAGTGATACCAATAATCTCCTCTTTGGATACCAAAATTTGCTTTAATAAATGCAAAATCCTGTGAGCTAAGACTTCTGTTTTACCTGTCCCTGGTCCAGCCAAAACAACCATGGGTTTTCCAATACTCTCAACTATATCTTTTTGTTCCTCTGTTAAAGGCATCGTTACACCTGATTATGAATTTTAATCTATCAATCATTATCTCCTGCTAAAAGTCTCTATTATTTCAATTTCCTTTGGCGTAAGGTCGTAAAGTTTGTACACCGTCCGGTCAATCTGGTGTTCATATTCTTTGACTTTTGCTTGTTTTTGGGGATTTTCAAGATAATCAGAGGATTGGGCGAGGGAGAGGATTTTGTTGACAAGGTCAATAAATGGTTTTTGGTCAGATTCAGATATTTTTGGGATTGGAAGTTGCTCTAAAAATGCTTTTTTATATCTATAGCCACTTTCTCCAAGACCACCACCTGCATAAAATTGTTTAAAGAAAAATGTTACAGGTTTTGAGTTTAATATTACAATTAAATATTTCAAGCCTTTTCCTGTCATTAGGAACGTTGTCGCTTCGCA
>JAYENM010000345.1:0-7228 GCA_034722095.1 Caldifarciminota bacterium
GTTTCATTATTGTCTTCTCTACTGTAACCTGCCCATCTCCCCCAATGGCAGCCTCGCCTTTATATCGTATACCTATTATGGTTGTAGATATAATCATAGCAGTATATCTCTGGTTATCGGTCACCGGTAAATTCCAAGGCATATCAGGATATCAGTGGATCAGTCCATACGGATCCGTAGGGATAGGCAGAGTATCAGGTTATCAGCGTATCAGGACCTGATATTCTGGTTTGCTGTTATGCTTCCCACTGATATTCTGATCCTCTGATATACCTATTTTTCTTGATCACCGATGACCGATCACTGATTACTGATATTATTTTGACGATTTTCGTGTTTAACGTATTATCTGGAATAATTACTCAATGACTCAATCTCACCCGAGTTCAGTAGTTCGGTGGTTCTTTTGTTATTATGATATCATGTGGATGGCTTTCAAGAAGACCGGCTTTTGTTATCTTTATAAATTCCGCCTTCTCCCTTAATTTTTTGATATTTTTCGCACCGCAGTAACCCATACCAGAACGAAGTCCCCCTATGAGCTGATAAATTACATCAGCAAGCTTGCCCTTATATGCCACCCTACCTTCAACGCCCTCCGGCACAAACTTTCGTTCTCCTTCCTGAAAATATCTATCTGCACTACCGCCTTGCATTGCACCTATGGAACCCATTGCCCTGTAAGTTTTATATCTCTTCCCTTCTAATAATACCGTCTCTCCAGGACTTTCCTCTGTCCCTGCAAACAGGTTACCAAGCATAACTGAATCCGCTCCAACTGCCAGCGCCTTCACTATGTCACCGGAGTATCTAAATCCCCCATCAGCAATCACCGGCACGCTACTTGCCTCTGCACATTCCTGTATTGCTGTAACCTGCGGTACCCCTATGCCAGCTACAACCCGAGTGGTGCATATTGATCCAGGTCCTATTCCTACCTTTATGGCATCAGAACCAATCTCACACAGAAGTCTTGCTGCCTCTTTCGTTGCCACATTCCCAACAACAAGCTCTATATCAGGAAATTTCTCCCGTAGTATCTTTGCTGTATCTATCACCTTCTTTGAATGAGCGTGGGCTGTGTCTATAACAAGTGCATCACAACCAACCTCTGCAAGCGCAGTTGCACGGTCAATTGTATCTTTGCCTGTTCCAACAGCTCCTGCAATCCTCAGCCGTCCATAGCTGTCTTTTGTGGAACAAGGAAAAAGCCTCTTGCTCAGTATATCCTTGCTGGTTATAAGTCCAAGAAGTCTTCCTTTGTCGTCAACAATGGGAATTTTTTCAACCTTATTTTTTTTGAACAAGGAGAGCGCCTCCTCAACTGATATACCAGGTTTTCCAGTAACAAGTGGGGGAGTTGTCATAATTTTGCTTATAGCCTTTTCAAGGTCCTCTTCGAATAAGATATCTCTCTTTGTAAGCATTCCAACCAATTTTCTCTTCCCATCTATAATTGGAAAACCTGAGACACCGTATTTTTCCATAAATTGCAGTGCGTCTTTGAGCTTATGGGTAGGTTTAAGGGTTATAGGTGACTGTATGAGCGCACTTTCGTATCTCTTTACTCTAGCTATATTCTCTGCCTGTTTTTCTATGGACATATTTCTGTGGATCACTCCTATTCCACCCTCTTTCGCTATTGCGATTGCAAGCCTTGCCTCGGTTACCGTATCCATCGCAGCGCTCACCAATGGTATTGAGAGCCTTATATGACGGCTAAAAAGAGTGGATACATCTGTATCCTTTGGAAGTACCGACGATTCTTTAGGAATAAGAAGTATATCGTCAAATGTTAATCCTTCAATCATAAATTCAGATTATGTGTTAGTCATTAGTCACTGGTCATTAGGGTCTTCGGTCTATATTCATTATAGGTATTACTCTCCAAAAATATAGAATTCTATTCTTCTGTTTTGTGCTCTACCTTCTTCTGTATCATTTGTTGTTATAGGCGCAGCGCCTCCGTATCCAACTGCCTTTAGCCTTGAGGGTTCTATTCCCATTTTTATGAAATATTTCATAACAGATTTTGCTCTTGCCTGGGATAACACGAGGTTTGTTTCCGCAGAACCCAGATTGTCCGTATGTCCTCTTATCTCCACCTTTATATTTGGATATCCCTTCAAGAGTTCAAGTCCTTCATCCAGAATCGGGTAATATACAGGATCTATTTCCGCACTCCCTTCCGCGAAGTTTATCCCTTGTAGGGTAATCTTTCCATATTGTTTGAGAAGATAAAAGTCTTTTAAAAGAGTTTTTTCGTCTTTTAGTAATATAGATGTTGTGTAGGGAATGTAACCCTCGGCAGTTATTCTCACAATGTATGTATCAGGAGATAATTTTAATTTAAACACACCGGCTCTATCAGTAGTAAATGATTCTCTATTTCTTTCAGGAAACGATATTTTGGCAACAAGGGGGGTTTTAAACAGCCTGTCCATAACCCTCCCCGTGATTTCTGCTATTGGGATATGTATCTTTTCAAGTTCAAAACTGACAAGGAGTTCCTGTCCGGGCTCGATGACTACACTCTGATCCTGTGGTGCATATCCCTCACTAAACACTCTTATTAGGAAGCTGCCCGATGTTGGTTGTATGCAAAAATTCCCCATTGTATCAGTTTCTATCACCGTATCAGGGAGTATTATCATAGCAGTAAGTGGCTCTTTTGTCTCTGCGTCTGTTATTATTCCGGATATAGTGGATAGCGGAGGAGATTGCCGATAGAACGAAAATCCCTGTGCATATGACAGATTGAAAGACCATGACGGGGTAGCTCCTTCGCCAAGCGAAATGTACGAGGACTCGACCCGTGTCGTCTCTTTGTCAACACGACCATCTACTCTGAAGTTTAATGCAAGATTTAGAGATGAATCATTCTTATTGCCTATTTTTACACCGGGAGTGAGGTAAAAAATCCTGGAACCCATATTTTTATCTTCTCGTTCGCTTCCATTTATCTCAATGTAAGGGATAAAATTCCAATATAGGAAGCCTATGCCGAGGCCGTACGATAGCATATTGCCTTTTCTATCTTTATTATGGGTAAAATACCCGATATTTCCATCCAATTCAACAGGAATGTCAGTGTGTGTTACATATGAAATTAAAAATTTGCCTCCGTAATCAAACTCTCCGGTAGTAAAATGTCTGTATATACCACCCTGTCCAGTATAAAAACCAGCTATAGTGTCAGGGTAGCACTCCTCTGGTTGCGTGCCTTTTGGTATTGATACAAAAGGGAATAATCCTATATTCAATCCTCCGTTATGGTTTCTCTCAAAAATAAATGGGGTAATCTTTACACCGATTTCAAGATCTCCCAGACCGTAAGAAAGATAGTTTCGATTGCCTGTCGAATCCAGTACATCTACCATATATCTTGAAAATAGATTTACAGAGAACCAGTCGGTAAATGCAAATCCTAATCCTACACCAATGTCTGCAGTTGCCCAAAGATTTTCATTTCTGTTACCATTAGCGCTTCCATATATATCAGAAACAAAACTCAGATGCCCAGCTCCATCGTTAGTTGCAGACATAGTGTTATTAAATCCCTTTACTCCTGTTCTCGTTGGATAGGAATACAGCAATAATGGTATACAGAGTGCGACTGTTATAATTAACCTTTGCATAATCATCCCCACACTTCGAGTTATGTAAAATATTAACCGCAGACCTACTCCGCCAAAGGCGGGGGACACAGAGTCAACGAAATCAAAAATCAAATATCAAAGATATAACCACAGATTGCACAGATTTTCACAGATTAGAATAATTTTCTTATCAGTGAAATCCCTGCCTGCGGCAGGCATGGCTCGTTTTTGAATTTTTACCCCGTAGAAAATCTTTGATTTTTATGCGGGGTTGATTTGTCATTTTTATATTTAATTTTTGATATTTAATATTACCTCTACGACCTCTGCAGTTTATTTATATTCTTTGCACAACCATTGAGCGAGTGAACTGGTAGTTATCAACTGATATATAAGTATACAACAAAAGTTGTGTTTTGTCAAGAAAAAAGTTGACCACACTCTCTTTATCTGGAACACATATAAAGGCAGGGCATGGTCAGAAATTGGATGGATTAATTTATCAGGGTAGAGTAAAAAGGGTAGCGGTTTTTATTGAGACCCTGGTAAGGTTATTACCATCCCGGTTCATATAATTTTTTATCCGCTCGACATATACCCCTGTAGTTATGGAAAATTTTTCTTTAGCAAGGGTTCCTTTAACACCCACTCTCAATCTCTCTTCTTTACAGCCTGAGGGGATTTTTATCTTTCTTGGTTGTGGATAATTCTCTTTTTCGTCCTGCCAACCAATGTTGAGTTTCCCGTCACCATGGGCAAGATACTCCAGTATAAGAGAGAAGTAGGAAGTAGGCAGGTAGGAGCAGCCTCCTGGTTGCGAAAGCTGTGTCCAGTGTTTTGTGAATTCTGTATATACATCAATGCAGTCTGACCCACCAAGAAATCCGAGCGGAAGACCATTTGCTGTAAGGGCATTTGTGTGATTGCTGTAGTTGTGGGTATATGTCCATCTTGGGAGTATTGTTGTCTCTAACCTGAAATCAGAGAATGGCATACCAAACGGATCTGTAAGATACATTCCCAGCATCATTCCACCCTTAAAGGGTCTCTCCTTATGGAAGATAATTGGGTCGTCAAGCAGAAGTTCGAGATAGTATTTTTTCCCATTTTTTGTAAATGTAATATCACCACTTGCAACAAGATTATCTTCATTATCTTCGCCCCTTCTCTGCGTGATGTAATAAAATTCTACCGGATTTACATACTTTAGAAAGTTTTCCTTTTTGTGCAGAACCGCCTCTGTAATTCCTATTGTTACACAAGAGAGATACAGTTCTATCCTCTGACAGGAGATCCGCTTTCCATCAATCGAGTCCTCTATGCCTGCATTGAAGGCAAAAAGATGTAGTGGTCCCTTTTTCACCCTTGCGTTGTACAGGAAGTTGAGAGGCTGTCCTCTACCAGACAGAAGAAGATTGCCCCTGTATCCAGGACCAACCTTCAGTCTGTTTCTCCCCGTTCCAATGGATATACTCCCGATATCAAAGAGGAGGTATGCCTTCTCTGTGCGGACATCAAAGTCTGTATAGGACACAACTGGCTCTGTTTCAAAGTTACATATTATATACTTTGGTTCTAAGAGAGGGTCCCAATAGGGCAATATCCCCTGTCCATTGCCAACCTCTTGAAATGCACCTATATTCACCTCTCCCTTGAGAAATGGATGTATGGGGAACCCCTCCCTTATCATAACCTCGAATATCCCGTCTCCCCTTCTGGCACCATCGTATAGTCCGAAGCCATAGAACGATATATCCATCTCGGGGATGAATGATTCTGCCCGTACCTTATCCATTCTCCAGAAGAAGGCTTTTCCTTCTTTCACTGCCTCATACTCCAAGAGGCAAGGTTCTGGAAATATTGACAATATTATTAAAATTAATAACATAGCATATTAGATCTCTCTATTCTCTCTTTTTATTCTTTACATTTTACATTTTGATATTTGATTTTGTTTAATGCACTCCTTCTCCTGTGACTATGACCCACAGTGTTCTTGTGAGAATCTCTATGTCCAGTTTAAAGGAGGCATTCTCAAGATAATAAAGATCATATTTGAGTTTTTCTTCCACATCCTCTGCTGTCCTGTCATAGACACTTTCGACCTGTGCAAGTCCTGTTATTCCAGGCCTTACTCGAAATCTCTCGTTATAATTTAATATCACCTTTGATAGTTTCCTCACGAAATAAGGCCTTTCCGGTCTTGGCCCAATTATACTCATCTCTCCCCTCAGCACATTTATAAGTTGCGGAAGTTCGTCAATTCTCATCCTCCGGAGTATTTTGCCTGCGGGCGTAATTCTTTTGTCGTTCTTCTTTGCCCATACGGGACCTGTATGGGCTTCTGCATTGTGTATCATAGTTCTAAACTTTATCATTACAAACGGATTTTTATTCAGTCCAATCCTTTCCTGTATATAAAATACAGGCCCTTTGGAGCTCAATTTGACAAATACTGCTGCAAAGAGTAATACTGGAAGGCTAAGTACAAGCCCGATAAATGCAAATGTTATCTCTGCGAATCTCTTAACTCCCCCATACCATCCCTCGAGAGGGTATTCCTTGAGACCAAAGAGGAGTAACCCATTTATCTCGTAGGGAGTCACTCTGTATGTCACAAGCTCATGTACATCTGGTGCGAACAGGAACCGTACTTGAAGGTCCTTACAGGTGGAAATTACCTGGGCAATGTTCTTATAAGACCGCAGAGGAAAACTCATAATGAGAGTATCTATTTGGTGCTTTTTAATGATAGAAGCCATTTCGTTAATGCTTCCCAGTGGGGATATATGATGTAGAGGCTTTGATTCGCTGTCGACGGTTATATATCCTACTATCTGATATCCGTATACTGGATTAGTCAAAACCTTTGCTATAGTCACCCCCATCTCTCCGCCCACGATGGCAGTACGGTATAGAAGCCGACCTTTTCTCATGAGAGGTATTTTGATTCTATTTATAATTACCCTTCCAAGGATTATAAACAATAGGGCAAGGACAAGCGAAAGTCCCATATATAATCTTGAATATCCAAACGGACGGAGAAAAAATGTAGGAGCAAGGGCAAGCACTGATGCGACAATCCCTCCCTTTACAACCTCGTATATCTCATCAAGTAATCTCCATGACTTTCTCGTTTCATAATGTCCCTGGAAATAAAATATTAAAATCCAGAGGGCTGTGACATAGCCTATACTGGGGAAGAAGTAGGAGAAAGGAACCATTCCTTTAGTTACGCCCACAAGACCAGATGCAAACCGAAGCCAGTAGACGAATACAAATGAAAGAAATACGAGTAGCGCATCCAGTAAAAGAGAGAGTATAAATTGCCATGCATGATTGAATTTTCTATGTATCATAGTTATCTCACTTTCATTTGAAGATTAGCATTCTAAAAATTTCTTGTTTTTTTGCAAGGTTTATTTTAAAAAACGAGGATAAAGATGCTGTTATAGACTTTTCAGTAGCTCTTTACAAGATGTAAACTGGTTTTGATGAGAGTAAAAATTTTTGATGTATCTGTACCCATTTTCGCCAAAAAGCCTGCAAAGCTCAGGATTTCTATGTAATTTTAAGATTGCCTCAGATAATTTTTCGGAATCTTCAGGTTCTATAGAAATTCCTGCATC
>JAYENM010000346.1:0-7111 GCA_034722095.1 Caldifarciminota bacterium
AGGCAGGCAATAGCTTGCTATTGCTAAACTATGACAGGACAGTTTATCCCCTCTATGCATTACCAAGGTAATGCACTCCACTATAGATGACTTTAATGCCATCACGTCACTTTGGAACATTCCCTAAATTTTGATATTTGATTTAAGAATGTTTATTATCTCGTTCATACGGATCTTGAGATGATTTCTTAACACATAATTTGAGATGAATTTATGCGGATATTGCTTATAAATCCATCAAGTTTTAATCTTTACACACATATAGGTGCCCAGATGCCGCCGCTTGGCATTGCATACCTTGCAGCAGTCCTAAAAGAAAAAGGACACTCTCCAGAGATATTTGATATGGATGTAATGCCTGGCAAACCTGATTATAAAAACTACCGTATAGTTGGAATATCCTGTCTCACATCTACATACCTTAAAGGACTTGAGATAGCCAGAGAAGTAAAGGATGCGGGAAGAATCGTGGTTATGGGTGGATATCACCCCACATTTATGGATGGGGAGGTTCTCAAGACAGGACTTGTTGATTATGTAGTAAGAGGGGAAGGAGAATATGTGCTTCCTGAACTTGTGAACCATATTGAGGGCGATGCTGATGTAAAAGATGTTAAAGGAATCTCCTATATGGATGGCAATAAGCTGATAAGGACAGAAAATGCACCTTATCCTGATGTGGATAAAATTCCTCTGCCAGCCAGAGATATACTACCATTAAGTTCATATAAGGCATTCCTGGATGAGAGGCCTATGACACCTGTGATTACATCAAGGGGGTGTCCGTTCAACTGCAGTTTCTGTGCTTCATCGAAATTCGGTGGTTTAAAATGGAGAGCGAGGTCTGCTCTGTCCGTTATTGAAGAGGTAGAAATTCTTAAAGAAAGGTATGGTTTTGGTTCAATCGATTTTATGGATGATAATTTTACTATGAACCCTGCAAGAGTAGTTAAGATATCTGAAGGATTGTTGGAAAGGGACGTTGGTATAAAATGGTGGTGTCTATCGAGGGCAGACACAATAGTAAAGAATGAGGATATGGTAAAGGTGGCGGTACGCTCCGGTCTCAATATGGTATTTCTGGGTATAGAGAGTGTTGAAGAGGATATACTGAGGAGCTATGGCAAAAGGGAGGATACTACGACATTTGCCAACGCTATAACTCTGTTAAAGAGGTATGGTGTAAAGACCTGGGCGAGTATAATGATAGGTGCATTGAACGAGACAGGAAGTATGATATCAAGAACGATAAACTTTATAAAAAAACTCGACCCTCATGCTGTTCAGATATCAATTCTCACCCCTTATCCTGGTACAAGATTGTTTGAAGAAGTGAAGGGAAGAATAACCACCTGGAACTGGAACCTGTACGATGGCGCCCACGCTGTATTCAATACATACCATCTAAATACAAAAAAGATTCAGTCCATACTGAGAAAGGCGTATTTGAATATTTATCTTGCTCCCAAAAGAGTTGTAAGAGAGATAAGGCATGCCCTTGAATATCATCTTGTCAAACGGCTGGTGGTAAGTTATCCCAGAAAGGCAATTGTTGCTATGAGATACATTAGGTGAGATGTGGGATGTGGCAGGTGACAGGTGGTCAGGTGGCAGGTGACAGGTGTTAGGTTTAGAAGAGTTCTTTTCTTAGCTCTTCAATCTCCGGGAGAAGTGTAGTTTCAGGATATCTCTCTTCTATTCCATCAAGATATAAGAGAGCGGCGTCGGGTTTTCCCATCTTTTTGTATAATCTTGCAGTTTCGAGTTCCTTCCTTGTAAGTTTATCTATACATCCTATTCTTGCCTTTTCTGCTTCCTTTGCGAGTTCTGTGCCACTGTGTTTTGCTATGAAATTCTCCAGCGCCTTCAATGCCTGCTTTGTGGGTGTTTGGTCGAGATAATAAGGAGGCGATTGCTTCAGGTAGGTGATTGCGAGTTCATACTCTGCTTTTATAGTAAATCTTGAATTTGAAAAGTTTCTTAAGAGAAACTTGTATTCTAACTCTGCCTGTTCGTAATCTTTCTTATCAAAATAGGTCTTTGCAAGCCAGTACTGTGCATCTTCCATAAGTCCACTGCCAGGGTACTTATATATCACATCCTTGAACGCCTCTATCGCCTTATCATATTTCTTATTCTCAAGGAGTTGCTTTGCACGGTGGAATTCTTCTTCAGCGGTGGAAACATTTATCGTCTTATTCCCCGCACAGGATAGGAAGACAGAAATCATAATTATGACTTGCCACTTATTCATAAAATCTACATTCTTTCTATAAATCCTGTATCTATTTCTCCCTTTAAAAATTTTTCGTCCTTCATAATAGCCAGATGCAAAGAAGTTGTGGTTTTTATACCTTCTACCATAAACTCTTCAAGCACTCTTGCCATTCTCGTTATTGCTTCATTCCGTGTTTTGCCCTTTGATATGATCTTGGCAACAAGGGAATCATAATAGGGATGAATTACATAATCACAATAAATATGTGT
Organism: Caldifarciminota bacterium; assembly: GCA_034722095.1. Lineage (GTDB taxonomy): Bacteria > Hydrothermota > UBA3073 > UBA3073 > UBA3073 > UBA3073. Next base: position 2,488 of record JAYENM010000346.1, read on the forward strand.
GTCTATCCGTACCCCGGGACCACCCGGCAGATAGAGGGCTGTTATCTTACCCGGTGTAGATATAAAACTTCTGTCAGGGTCTTCTGCATTTATCCTGCATTCGATAGCATGACCATCTATACTTACATCTTCCTGTTTGAATGAGAGTGGTTCACCCTCTGCTATTCTTATCTGCTCCTTCACAATATCAATACCAGTTACTTCCTCTGTTATCGGGTGTTCAACCTGAATCCGTGTATTCGCCTCCATAAAGTAGAATTTTCCATTACTATCAAGAAGAAATTCAATCGTTCCTGCAGATGTGTATCCTGTGAATTCTGCAAACCTTCTGGCAAATTCTCCCATCTCTTTTCTTAAGCCCTCATCTACAACAGAAGAAGGTGCCTCCTCTATCAACTTTTGATGACGTCTTTGAATAGAGCATTCTCTCTCACCAAGCCAGACTATATTTCCTTTTTCATCCCCAAGAATCTGCACCTCTATATGTCTTGGGTTTTCTATAAATTTTTCTATGTATATCTCCCCGCTTCCAAATGCGGTTTCTGCTTCGGAGGATGCTATATCTATAAATCTCTTAAGATCCCGAGTTGAATGAACTATCTTCATTCCTCTGCCACCCCCGCCAAAGGCGGCTTTGAGAATCACAGGATAGCCTATCTTTTTTGCTATTCTCTTGGCAGACTCAATATCTCTCACAGTTTCATTACTTCCGGGTATAACCGGTACACCTGCCTTTCTTGCAAGCTCTTTTGCTTCACTCTTATTGCCCATTTCTCTTATCACCTCAGGTTTCGGCCCTATAAACTTGAATCCGTTTTCCTCGCATATTTCTGCGAATCGTGGATTTTCCGCAAGGAAGCCATATCCTGGATGAACTGCATCAACACCCGAAATCTCACAGGCGCTTATTATTCTTGGGATAGAAAGATAACTTTCCTTGGGGCTTGCAGGCCCTATACATATAGCCTCATCTGCCATGACTACATGCATGGAGGTTGCATCCACATCTGAATATATGGCAACTGTTTCTATTCCAAGTTCCTTACACGCCCTTATTATCCTTAGCGCAATTTCACCGCGATTTGCAATGAGAATTTTTTTGAATGCCATAAAACCCCCTATTATTTTCTTTTTGGACGCAGATTTACGCAGATAAAATATAGTAATTAGGTCATTAGGTAATTGAGTTATTAGGTTATTGTGGGAGCGACTTCCTAGTCGCGATTATACTACAATCTATAATCTGAAATCTCTTTGTGCTCTTTGTGTCCTTTGTGGTGAATAATCTTCAATTGGCATTTATCCTTTATTTTCCGACACTGATTTACGCTGATTAACACTGATATGTTAAGTTATTGAGTTATTTATCCTTTATCCTTTTTCCTTTATCCTTGTAAGCCATTACGGTCTTCAATCTTGGTGTTCTTCGTGCCTTTGTGGTGAACAATCTGAAATCTATTTCGTCAGTGTAAATCCCTGCCTACCGGCAGGCAGGTGCGTCTAAAAAAACTATAATCCATATTACGAATTGGTAACCAGTAGATTCCCGTAGTATTTGCCATTAAATATAAGGAAATCCACATATTTATGTCCCCGCACGCCTATTTTCTTCGTATCGTCCGGAGAGATAAATCTTTTATCTTTTCTTGCCCTTAGGATTCTCCTTGCTGTTATAAGACCTATTCCGGGAACCCTTATCAATTCGTCATAAGATGCAGTATTTATTTCCACAGGAAATAACTCTGGATGAGACCTTGCCCAGCTGAGTTTTGGGTCTATATCAGGTAAAAATCCGGATGGAACGATCTCCCGTGGATCAAAGTTGTATTTTCTTATAAGAAAATCTGCTTGATATAGCCTTCTTATTCTGTGTATAGGACAGGGAGATTTGTTGTCAAGCGGTGTATCAGGCTCGGGAGAAAATCCGCTATAGTAGACCCTTGAAAGTCCGAAATCCCTGTATAATCTTTTTGAGAGAGTAAGCAGACAGAGATCGTTTTCTCCCGCAGCTCCTATAACAAACTGGGTAGTAATAGAGAAATAGGGCATATATCTTTGTCTCTTCTCATTCCTTGCATTTGCAATTGCCCGAAGGGTAGATATAAGGTTTGTAAAGTTCTTCTCTTTGGATAATTTTGCAAGATAGTTATCCCCAGGTGCCTCAAGGTTGACAGAGATACGATTGGAAAAAGGAACTGCTTCTCTTATCAGGTCGGGACTTGCATCTGGCAGGATTTTTGTATGTATATATCCCTTATACTTGTATCTCTCCCGCAGAATTTTTACCGTCTCTATAATTCTTTCCTGTGTTGTATCCGAATTCCTGTAGATTCCCGAAGAGATAAATAATCCATCTGCCATCTTTCCTTTATAGTAGTTCATAAATCTGAGGGCAAGCTCTTTTGGAGAAAATATGTAATTCTTTTTATTTCTGTCCTTTCTGTTTACACAGTATAAGCAATTATTCTCGCATATATTGGTCAATAGAACTTTAAATAGTCTGGTGTACCCCCCTCCTTCTCCCCTTGCAGGATATATGAATGGATATATCTTCTCTTTGAAAATGCATCCAGAAGAGTCAAATCTTGCATCATCTCCTGGTGTATTGCAAATATCCTTCATTGTAGGTTTAGTCATTGGGTAATTAGGTTATTAGGTCACTCCCGTGGTGTCAGGAGTTGCCTATCGGCGACCTTCGGTTCACCCTCCTGACACGAGTCGTTAGGTAAGTGGGTTATTAGGTAATTAGATTATTAAAAACCTCAATTATCAATTAACAATGCAAAATTAGCAATTGTCAATGGTTACTAGGTAATTAGGTAGATTATCGCAACTAGCCTGCCTGCCGGTAGGCAGGGCAGTCAGGGAAATCGCTCCTACAATCTGTAATCTAAAATCTGATCTTAATGCCTTTGTGCCTTAGTGGTGAACAATCTTCGATAGCCTGATTTCCTACTTCACCAAGCATCCCGGGGGGACATCACTGTCCACAGTAAGGAGAAGGGGTTTGCCATCGTGGTCTGCAGCGAGCAACATACCCCTTGACTCAACTCCTCTTATCTTTTTAGGTTCAAGATTTAGAAGCACTACTATCTTTTTTCCAATCAGTTCTTCTGGTTTATAGACATTGCCTATACCAGCAACAAGATGTCTCATCTCCCCGCCTGTATCCACAAGTAGTTTTATAAGTTTATCGGTTCCCTCTATCTTTTCTGCACCCTTTATCTCCGCTATTCTTAAGTCGAGAGCCTCAAACTCACTGAACTTTATAATATCGCTCATCATCTTCCTCCTTTCAATTTCTATCTTTTCATTTGAAACTGGTTTGAATAATATTTCAGTCTTTCCGAGTTGTGTACCTTGATTTATAATTGCACCTCCAATATCATCCCACTCCCAGTGTTTTATTCTAAGGAAATTCTTTATTTTTTCTGCCGAAAATGGTATAACGGGCTCTGCCATTACCCCGAGGTTCGCTATGAGTGATGTTGTGACCCACATAACTGTTGAAAGTCTTTCTTTATCAGTTTTTATAAGTTCCCAGGGCTTTAAGTAATCAAAGTATCTGTTTCCCTCTCTTGTAAGCTCCATAAATTTCTCTGTAGCACGCTTTGGACTGAAATTCTCATATGCATCCTCTAATTCTTTCTTTTTTTCCTCTATCTTTTGTAGTATCTCTGTGTCTATTGCCTGTAAGTTGCCTTTTTCTGGTATCCTTCCTCCCAGATAGGTATTTATAAACTGCAATGTGCGATTGACAAGGTTACCAAAAGTGCCCACGAGTTCATTATTATTTTTGTTTAGAAATCCATCCCAGGTAAAGTTACTGTCAGACCGTTCGGGTGCATTATTTGCAAGGGTGTATCTTAAGGGATCCGGGGGAAATTTATCGAGATAGTCATCGAGCCAGATTGCCCAGTTTCTCGAGGTAGACATCTGTTTTGCCTCAATAGTCAGGAACTCGTTCGCTGGAATCTGGGATGGAAGTATAAATCCACCGTGAGCCATAAGCATAGCGGGCCAATTTATAGCATGGAAGACTATATTATCTTTACCTATGAAGTGTACGAGTTCGGTGTCTTGAGAGAGCCAGTAATCTCTCCATTTCTCGGGTTTTCCAAGCTTCTGAGCCCATTCGATGGTTGACGATATATATCCTATGACATTATCAAACCAGACATAAAGAACCTTCCCATCTGCCTCGGGAAGCGGAACCGGGATACCCCAGGAGATATCCCTGGTTATTGCTCTCGGGTTAAGCCCCTCTTTTATCCATCCAAGGGCAAAAGACCTGACATTCTCCTTCCAGTCTTGTTTACTGACCAGCCACTCCTTCAGATGGGGTTCAAGCAAATCGAGTCTGAAGAACCACTGTTTGGTCTTTCTGTAAACAGGGATAGAGCCACAGAGCTTACATCGTGGATTTTTGAGATTCCGTGGTTCAAGCCATTTTCCACACTCATCACACTGATCACCCCTCGCGCCTTCGGAACCACAATAAGGACAAATTCCCTCTACATATCTATCCGGAAGAAATCTCTGGCACTTTGGGCAGAAGAACTGTTTCTCTGTTTTGGGCACGATATAACCCTTACTGTAAAGGTTGAGAAAGACGTCCTGGGAA
>JAYENM010000347.1:0-32019 GCA_034722095.1 Caldifarciminota bacterium
TTACCAAAATAGCCATTCCAAGGTCCTGCCCACTCTGCAGGCTTGTCTGGCCATCGGACTGGCCAGGATTCGGGGTCATCACTCATTGCCGGGGAATCCTGATAATAGTTGCAATAGCCCGGAAGAGGCCACCAGCCCAAAGGATATCCGTCTTCATCCCTATCCACATCCTCCCGATAGTTCACCTCTAAAGGGTGTATAGTATCGCCATCTTCATCCACGCACTCTGCTTGGACAACAATTGCTACCCCATCCACATAGAGATGCCCACTTCCTTTGGGCCATTCTCCAGAATATGGAGTAGCATATTTTGCTATCTCTCCATGATTAAAAAATATTGTTCTTACAAGGTTGCCATCCATTATTCCACTTTTATCCCAAAATCTATCGCCTGTGTTTTGGTCAGGCTCACGCGGTTGAGCATAGAGAGAGGTAGCCTGCATGAGGAGTAGAATTCCCGAAATTAACAGTATTGTTTTTTTGTTCCTCATTTTATCTCCCGTGCTAAATTATGTTATGTAAGATATCAACCGCAGAGGTCACAGAGCACGCAGAAAAATCTTCATTCTAAATCTCTGCGTTCTCTAACCCTTTGCTTGGCACCACTCACTTTATTCCATCTTTCATCACTGTCATATTGAAATTCAACAACGAGCCAACTCTAAACCGCTTGCTTTCACACTTTGCAACCATTGTACTCTCAGTCTTGTTGCTTCAAAGAGAAAAACAAAGTATCTCAAGATCCGTTCACAGAATCCGTATGGATATGGAAAAGTTCCAAAAATTTTACACCCCATATTTTTGAGTCCGCAGAGTCATTTGGTCCTTTATCTGGTCTATCTCTGTGAACTCTGCGTTCTCCGCGGTTTATTCGTGAAATTTACATAACCCTAAACTACCTTACTGGAAAAAATGTTAAAAATCTACAGAAAATCCCAGAAGTATATGTCTCGGTGCACTGTAAAAATCAGGTCTTGTAAGATATTCTTCTAATGTGTTGATACCACGTACTACGCCAGGACTGGATATTATAGTATAACCAGCCCTGCCTGTGTCTGTGTAAACATTTACCTCGTTCATCCTGTCGAATAGGTTATATACCTTGAGAAAGAGTGAGAGATGTGATCCTAATAGTTTAAAATTCCAGTATGCCCTTAAATCGACATTATATTGCAGGGGCTTTCTTTCGATATTTTCACGGGCGACACGGATCCCCTCATAGGACGGTGTGTAGGGAAGCCCGGACCCATATCTTCCAATGAGACTTACTCCCCAGAGTTGCGGATTACCTATGGTTACAACGCCGTTAAGAGTATGTGTTTGGTCCCAATCTAAAGGCACGAAGAACTTCTCGGGTTCACGGTTTGCCAGGGCATCCCAAAATACGGCATTAGGGTCTGATGCATTTCCTTTGGCAATTTGATAGGTATAGTCAAGCGAGGCGTACAAGTATTGAGAATATCTACCCTCCAATGCAACAGTTACACCCCGCACATTACCATAGTCCCTGTTAATATATTGTGCATACTTACTTCCTATATAGGTCTCGTAAATCCTAATTCCCAAAAGGTTCCTGATGTTCTTGAAGAAACCAGTCACATCAAGGGCAATAGCGTCGGTTAATTGTTGTTGCAAACCTATTTCATATATAACTGTTTTTTGGGGTTCCAGATCAGCATTCCCCATCCTGCTTGTAAGTCCAGCTGCATATACTTCGAATTCAGGATCAGTATATATATATTCAAACGGAGGAATCTGGAAAAAATGACCATACGATCCATGTAAAACCCCCCTATCGGTTATGGGATATGCTATTCCAATTCGAGGACTAAGTTGCATCTTCGGCTCTGCATCTTTAAACCATGGTTCACCCGATACCCTGATAGGATTTAAGGTGTCATATTCAGGTGTAGCTGGTCTTAGAGGGTCTTTAGGATTGGGGTCACGGGGGTCAGTGGGAATTTTCCAATTAGAGTTGAAATAATCAAATCTGATACCGATATTGGCAATCATATCTTTGAACTCAATCTTATCCTGGATATAGGCGGCGCCTTCAAACGGGTAGTTCGTGTACTTATTATGATTAGTGTAATTGATGGGAGGGACATAGGGTTCGAATGGATAAATCTCCCTTCCTACCTCGTCCTTCTTGGGCACAATTTCAAACTCATGGAGAAATAACCTATGTCTCCGAAGCTCTACACCCGTTTTTATGAGATGTGAATTAGTAGCCTGGCTTGTAAGATCAAATTTCCCTATATAGGATGTTGTATTTCTGTTAAAACGGCGCATCTGAGTCCCACCTGTACGGAATGCATAGTTAGTTGCGTCTTCTAATCGCTCTGGATCAACATACCTTGGTCCATCCGGGTCATCATAATAGTAGTATATTGTATCCTCATCATCAACAGTTGTGAAAGCTAAATTCTTTAATGAGTCGAACTGATGGCTGCTAGATAGGGGAATAACATAATCTCCGTAATCGTGGAAAGAATTGGCGAATTTAAGCTCGAAGAAGGTGTTTGAATTTATGACATGATTCCAGTTTAAGGTATGGGTATAACCTACATTGTATCGATTATAATCACCATCAGGATTGTACTTAAATGTATGCTCATATTCACGAAAATTTCTGTTTTTCCACATTAAATTGTAACTAAACTTGTCAGCAGGAGGTGATCTAAAAGCCAATTTACCGAAAAAAGAATTCTCACGAGTTGGTGCCATAGGCACCATTGCACTATCACCGGTTGAACCTATATGCCACTCGCTTGGATCATCACTTGAGAAATCACAGGAATCTGAGGGGTTGAAAATCCTCTTACCAAATAAGTATCCTTCATTGTAATATCTCCTTGCTGTAACATAAAAGGAAAGCTTCGTACCAAAAATAAGAGAAGGCCCACCAAAGGTAGTTTCGATATTGTTGGTGCTAAGGGGATTTACCTGGTCTATGTTCATAAAGGTTTTAGTATGATTACTCACATAGTCTCCCATGTAAGTAGTAATACGGCCCGAAAGTTTCCTGCCTCCCTCTCTGGTGACAATGTTTACCACCCCTGACATCGCCTGTCCATATTCAGCATTAAAAGTCCCACTTATCACCTGTAATTCTTGAACAACACTGTTTTCAACATCGACTGCCACCTCATAAGAGAAGGGATCTGTGATAGAAATGCCGTCAAGCATATACACCACCTCTGAGCTCCTGCCTCCACGAATATGTCCCTCTACAACGCCAGCCTGCAGATTAACCAAATCTTTAAATCCTTCCACAGGCAATTGATCAATCCTTTCAGCATCTATCACAGCTCGGGTAGAAGTAAGGTCCATCTGTATAAGAGGTCTTTCAGCAACGACGGTAATGCCTTCTACCTCTATGATTGTTGGCTTGAGGGCAAAATTCAATGTCGTAGTAAAATCGACTGCGACTTTTGCATTTGTTACCTTTACTTCCTGATAACCCATCATTTGTGCAGTTACGGAATATGTTCCTGGAGGAATATTCAGTATTATATAGCGTCCATTAAGATTAGATGCAGCACCCAGTGTGGTTCCTTCGACTATGATATTAACAAATGGCAGTGGTTCACCACTCTGGGCATCGGTAATTCTACCGGCTATCTTCCCGGAGGTACCAGCCCACAAATAGGTACTACATAGCAGAAGGCATATAATCAAAGAGAAAAATCGAACAAACCTATTTTTATTTTTCAATTTTGCCTCCTTGTTATTGTGGGGAGGAGTTAACTCCTCCCCACAATACTGTCTTGTTCTCTTCTACCTCAGGATGAGCATCTTTTGCGTGCTTTGGAAGTCATCGGTCGTTAGACGATAGAAGTATATCCCGTTTGCTACTCTTTCGCCGTTTTCTGCTTTACCATCCCATCTTATACTATAATAACCAGCCTGCTGTTGTCCACTTAAAAGTGTTACAACATTTCTTCCGAGAATATCATATATCGTTAAATTGGCATGAGTATCTCTGGGTAGCTGATAACTTATGTTAGTCTCGTGGACAAATGGATTGGGATAGTTTTGCAACAACCTGCAGGATGCAATTTCATGGTTATCTTCGTCTTCAATACCAATAGGAACAACTGTAACCTCTCTAATTTCGAAGTCGTCGAAATATACTGTTCCGGTGGAGAATGGGTTGAATCTTGCCCTTATGGATACTCCAGCGGCATCCGAAGGAGAGGTCGCTACAACCTCATATTTTTCCCAATCCCCAACGGAGTCAACCTGATTGATATAGAAGAAATTATCACCTAACCAGTTCCATTGGGTCTCGACTGGTGCACCGTGGAAGCCGACAGTTATACCTATTCTATCGTCGTCTCTAATTTGACACCAGTTGACTGGTAGATAGTGAGGATCAGTGTTGACATCCAACTTCTTCGTCCATACAGAAAACAGGTACAGTTGATTCGGATCACAGGGATAGGGTATGGAGTAGAATACGATCTCATCAGCTCGTGCATCTAAATCCATCAGCTTTGCTGAATAGGTTCCACTATGGGCATACTCATCCGAGTATTCGGCAAGACCGGTATCTCCTACACTATGCCACTCCATCCACCCAGCCGGTGTCTCGCAATTGCCACCGAAAAATCCTGCAGTCCAGGGGTCTGACCCAAGAATAAAGTTATCAGCCCATGCTGTTCCAGTAGCATTTGAACCAAACTTGAAGAAACAGTAAGCTGAATCTGGAGTGGAGGGCATAGCAACATAAGCATCAACAGTATCCCAGTCCTTATCGGCAACAGTCTGGTCGATAGGAATGAACTCTTCGGCTATTAAAGCGCCTCCCTCAAAGAATTTCCACTCTAGTCCTATCTTATAGGTATCATCCGCAGGATCCGTGTTTACTCCACTGCTCTTTATCAAAGCACCAATATGATACAGATTGCCACCCGCCATAGAATTCCAATACCTCTGAGTAAAGTTCTCGGTAATCCAACCTGCTTCACTACCCGTAGCAGACTTCTCAATCTTCAAAGACCTTACATCTCCGTATGCCACATCAGTAGCCCACGTGGCACCCTCACCAACAGCATGGAAGAAAAAGGGCTCCGCAGTCTCCAAATCGCCATTGCCAATAATATTATCACCCAGCTCTATCTTTTCTATAGAGAAGTCGTCATAGTATACTGTTCCGGTGGAGAATGGGTTGAATCTTGCCCTTATGGATACTCCAGCGGCATCCGAAGGAGAGGTCGCTACAACCTCATATTTTTCCCAATCCCCAACGGAGTCAACCTGATTGATATAGAAGAAATTATCACCTAACCAGTTCCATTGGGTCTCGACTGGTGCACCGTGGAAGCCGACAGTTATACCTATTCTATCGTCGTCTCTAATTTGACACCAGTTGACTGGTAGATAGTGAGGATCAGTGTTGACATCCAACTTCTTCGTCCATACAGAAAACAGGTACAGTTGATTCGGATCACAGGGATAGGGTATGGAGTAGAATACGATCTCATCAGCTCGTGCATCTAAATCCATCAGCTTTGCTGAATAGGTTCCACTATGGGCATACTCATCCGAGTATTCGGCAAGACCGGTATCTCCTACACTATGCCACTCCATCCACCCAGCCGGTGTCTCGCAATTGCCACCGAAAAATCCTGCAGTCCAGGGGTCTGACCCAAGAATAAAGTTATCAGCCCATGCTGTTCCAGTAGCATTTGAACCAAACTTGAAGAAACAGTAAGCTGAATCTGGAGTGGAGGGCATAGCAACATAAGCATCAACAGTATCCCAGTCCTTATCGGCAACAGTCTGGTCGATAGGAATGAACTCTTCGGCTATTAAAGCGCCTCCCTCAAAGAATTTCCACTCTAGTCCTATCTTATAGGTATCATCCGCAGGATCCGTGTTTACTCCACTGCTCTTTATCAAAGCACCAATATGATACAGATTGCCACCCGCCATAGAATTCCAATACCTCTGAGTAAAGTTCTCGGTAATCCAACCTGCTTCACTACCCGTAGCAGACTTCTCAATCTTCAAAGACCTTACATCTCCGTATGCCACATCAGTAGCCCACGTGGCACCCTCACCAACAGCATGGAAGAAAAAGGGCTCCGCAGTCTCTAAATCGCCATTGCCAATAATATTATTCTGGGCAAAAACTGGCGAGGCGAAGAGACATAACAGAGCCAATAGACAGGTGGCAACTACAATATTTTTTGCTGACATAGTAGCCTCCAATACTTATGTAAGTCCAATTAACCAGAATCGAAAATATCCGGGGTAATAATGAAGTTCAGCAAGCTTATTCCTACACGAGTATCTATTTCAGTCTCTGTTTCAACTTTCCGAGCATCTTCTAAATACCCTTTTTTAATCACCCCCTTTCATTATAGGAGGCTGTTTAGCATTCGTCGATACCCATCTGGGACGGTTCTATGGATACCCACAAAATGCTATCACCTCCTGTTTTAGCCATTAATTTCACAGATTTTATAATTGTGGGAGGCATCTCTCGTACGAGCCGTATGGCCTGAAGGTCATCAAGGTCAGGAGACCTTTCCCACAAAATACTTTGAACTTCTGCTCCTGTAATCTCTGGCTTTATTTCTAAATACCCTCTTATATATAAACTATATATATTATATATAAAATTTCTCCTTTTGTCAAGTTTTTTTACTATATCCCTTATTTTTTTATACACTCGCCTTAAATTAAACCTCGATAAGGAAAGAGGGATTTTCTCTATCCTCTTCTTTCTCCTCCAATAATTTCCCTTATACTTAAACGAACTTCTCCTTTGCTTGTATATTTCATCAATTCCCGCCACCGTTTTTGCAGTGCGCATAACTTTTGAAATGGGTCATATTCTGGCACAGCATCGGTTTTGGAGAGTGTAACATTCTTTAATGCCTCCTCACTACCTCGTCTATCACCCTGGGCAAGATACTCTTCAGATAACAGTTTGCACGATTTTTCTATCTTGTCATCAATGTCCCTTTTCAAAAAACAGCCTGGATAAGGGTCAAAATCTTCTGGATAGACCTTTGTCATTCCCTTTATTTCTTTTTGATGCTCGATCTTTGCTCGTTCATAGATAAATCGGTAGATGTCTTCTCTCAACTGTATCCAGGTGGAATGCGTCTCTGGTGGTGGAAGATGCCTGATAGAAAGTTGATTATCCAGAAAGAAGGTAAAACCAAACATCTTTGCAGTTATCAAAAAATCCATATCTTCTCCTCTCGGAACCCCGGGGTCAAAAGGCACTGTAAAAAGATTGTGGTGAATAACCATGTTTCCACCAAATATAAAAGGTGTCTCTTTCAATCTCGGTTCGGTTCCAATGACCTTATCAAATGCCTCGTTCATCTTCTCATATTTATCCCAATACTTCATCCAGGGATGAAAAGGTCTTTTAACATGGTAGTCTCCATCTGATTGAAGATAATACCCTGCTACTGCGTTGGCTGTTTTTCCTCCGATGTTTTTACCAATAAATTCTTTTGCTTTTGATATGAAGTTTGTGTCTTCAAATACCTCATCGTCGTCAATAAGCACCGCCACTTCTGAGCCCAGGATATGAGGAACGAACATGCATAGATTTCGAATGTTAGAATATCCTCGGAGTTTGAGAAGGTTGATATACTCATTTTTGCCCTCGTTAATCAATAGTTTATGTATCCGCTTAAGACGGGAAGGCCCAAATAGCAATAATTCTACACCGATTGTGGTTGAAGTTGATTTGATGATATTGGCAACCTTCTTCTCAACCTGGTTTTCAATATCTTCTGCCGTGGCAACAGCAATTATTACTAATTGAAAATCTTTGTCTTCCAGTATCTCTATACTCTGTATAGCTCTAAGCAATGTGCCTTCGGAATCTAATGAAGTTGGATGGTCATAGATAGCATCTCCTTCCTTCCAACCAATATTACTTTCTCTTGTCCAATACGACGGAATTACCATTGTAACTTTCACGGCTATATCCCCCTTTTACTTTTTCCCTCTTGTCTTTTTAAGTATTTCTCTTCACGACTTTGTATAGCTGGGTGGGAAATTTTTCCTTACCCTTAGTAATTAACCCTCTTTTCTTTCTGCTTTGGCAATAAACAAGAGTTTTTTACCCTTTTTCTAAAATCCTCAACATCTTCTTTTTCAGTGGCTTCCGTAGTAATCTTCGGTACTTCTCCACATTGTAATGGAGAGATTAAATTCCTCTTTAATATTTAGCTTTTCATTCTGGTTCATCTATCTTCCATCCACCTATCTTTTCATCGTAAATAACCATAATTTCTTTACCACTGTTATCTTTATAGGTAGCATAGTTTTTTATTTTATCTATGTTCTCGAGCTCGTAATAAAAGTATTTCAAAGATATGGGATTGTTCGAGATCTCCATCAAAGTCATTAAACCCTCTATAGTAGATTCTGCACCGGAGTTTTTATTTATTTTGTTCTCGTTATCGATACCGTCGTATACCCTGCCCGTTTTTGGATCATACATAGCATGATGGGCAGGGTTATTCCCTCTGAGCCAGGATGCGGTAAGGCCCGCCAATTTCGCATATCTTTCGTCTCCTGTTGTTATATAAAGCTGAATGAGCCCCGAGACCATAGGGCGAATTCCATAAGAAATCTGCGGAAAAGCCCTCATAGTTGGAGGTTCTTCCAAGTGCAGTTCAATACTATTGAGGAAATTTTTTGATATGAGAAAAGGATAGAAATTGTCTGCCTCCATTCTTGCCGATTCAAGCCAGGGTGAATTATTAAAGATTCTTCCTGCTTTAGCGAGCGCCTCTGTTTGTGTATTCCCCCATGCGTGCCAGCAATTTCTCCAGGATAGGTGCATACCATAAAATGGGCTTTCTGAGTCACAAACTTGAAATTGAATGAGCCCTTCAACAAATTTTTTAATGATCTCTCCCACCTCTTCATCACCATCCACACTATAGTAATCCAGCAGAGCTAAGACAACTTCAGATGTGGCATCACCGCCATGAATAAGCCATTTTGGGACCTTCACTCCATCAAAAAATTCATACTCGTCATAATGCTTTAAAAACTCCCTTATTCGGCCAAATGTAAGTTCTATATGTTCTTTTAGCTCCTTTGCGTAGACGCTATCAATTTCACCAAAAACCCTGTATCCATGACATAATGCCCGTAGTCCCCTCACAGCCCACCAATTGAACGATTTTTTGCTCGTCCCTCCTTCCATATTTATAGAATAGTCACTTAAAATGAAGTTGTAGAACTCGCCATCTTTCTGTTCCATATACATCACAAAGTTAAGCCCCCTTCTTGCCTTTTCTAATGATACACTATCCCCACACATCGCATAATGCCTCAAGTAGAGTATAGATGCTCTACTAACATCGTCAACACAGGATATACCCTCTTCAGTGGCATCAACCCATTCGTAGTCAGGATATTCAGAGTAGATATGGGTGACCATCATAAGGGTTTCACCTATATTTATAGTTTCGCACAGATGGTCTAAGTGTCTGAGGTTTATAAAGCAAGTAACACTATCTCCCGGATTTTTTAATGCTAAAACTCTGGGATCCTCAGCCAGGTTTGCTGTTGTGAACATTTGGAGCAATACTAAAAGAAATGTCATTCTTATTGATTATAGATTACAAAAAGATTCTATATCCTCTTTGTAAGGTAAGGCTGGTATTCCACCGTATCTTGTCACCGTTAATGCGGCAACTGCATTGGCAAACCTAAAGATTCCGTGTAGATCTTCTGTGGTGAGGCTATCAAAAGGTATCTCCGACAATTTGGAGAGCATTCCTGCAACAAATCCATCACCGGCACCTGTTGTATCTCTTACCTTTATATTGAACCCAGGCTCCTTACCTTCGGTTTTATCGCTAAAAAAATAACATCCATCTTTGCCCAGCGTAATTACGAGTAGCCTGACTCCTTGCTTTAAGATATACCTCGCACCCGCTTTAAAATCTGCGCTATCAGTTATAAATTCCATTTCTCCCATATCCATTTTCACTATATCTGCTAATCCAAGCGCCTCTTTTATCTGAAGTCTGGCATTATCAGAACTCTCCCAGAGTGAAAGCCTCAAATTGGGATCAAAGGACACGAGCATATTCTTGGCTTTTGCAGTTCTTACGGCAGTCAAAATTGCATCTCTACTGGGATTTGATATAAGCGAAATAGAGCCAAAATGTATTATCTTTGCATTCTCAATAGAAACCTTGTCTATCTCTTCTTTTCTTATTTTTGTATCCGCGCTTTCATATCCAAAGAATTCGAAATCTCTCTCCCCTTCGTCAGTCAAAGACACAAACGCCAGTCTCGTAGTGTGTTTTTTATCAAATAGTAAGTTTGATACATCAACTCCATTGTTTTCTAAGGTTCTGGCCAAAAACCTACCGAAGGAATCATCTCCAACCTTACCAACAAATGCTACCCTTTTCCCAAGCCTTGCTAATCCAACTGAAACATTGGCTGGAGCTCCCCCTGCCGATTTCAAGAACCTAGACGCATCCTCTAACCCTACATTTTTCTCAGTAGAAACAAAGTCTATCAATGCCTCACCTATGCAAATGACATCCCGACAGTCCTTGCTCATCCTTTTAAATCAAGTTTCCGGAATGATCAGGGTCTTTATCACCTTTCGTTCTTTATGATATTCAAACGCCTTTAACAATTCGCCAAGTGAAAATCTTTTTATATCAAATTCAGTCAGGTCTATTTTATTGAGTGTTAGCAACTCTATAGAACGACTAAAGGTATTCGGATTGATATAACTGCCCTTTATGGTCAACTCTTTAAGATATACCTCCCAGGGCTTAATATTAATCTTTACATCCCTATCACATACACCAAAGAATACTACTCTCCCTCCCCTTCTAACCAAATCAAGAGCCAATCGCGCAGTCTGAGGATTACCGGCACATTCTATCACAGTATCTGCACCGTCGTAGCTGTGTCTCATTATTACATCTCTGATACCATCTTCAGTTGAGTCTATCACAGTATCTGCCTTCAACATACGAGCTGTTTCTCTTCTTTCCTTGTCAGGCTCAACGACTATGACTTTACCTGCACCAGAAAGGCGAGCCAGCTGCATTATCATAAGGCCGATAGCACCTGCTCCAAGAATCACTACCGTGTCACCCATCTTTATATCTGCCAGATCCACCCCATGAATTGAGCAGGAAAGAGGTTCAGTAAGACATCCCCATTCAAATGGTATATTGTCTGGCAGGTTATACACCTGAGTTTCTGGTACAATTGAATATTCCGCGAAACCTCCGTCTATATGGACACCAAGGGCAGTGAGGTTTTCACAGAGATGTATCAGCCCACGTTGGCAATAGTAGCAATGTCCACAGGTAATATTGGGATCGACCACCACCCTATCTCCTATTTTAAAGCGGGTAACACTCTTACCCACATCTTCAACCGTCCCAGCGTACTCATGTCCCAATATCACTGGAGGATTAGAGTTTGCACTGCCATCAAAGATATGTATATCTGTCCCACATATACCGCAGTCCCTTACTCTTATAAGCACCTCGTTCGGCATTATTTTACGAATTTTCCTCTCTTCGATTCTCATAACACCTGGCTTATAGAATACAGCAGCTTTAATTACTTCCTCCTTGTTTATATCACTCAGTTTCGATATCGTACACCTTAATCTCTTTGGGTGGTAATTTGAATGGAATACGGTCTTTGAAATGCATGGCTTCTCCAGTTTCAAAGTCTACAACGTTCTTTATACTTATTGCTGTTTTTATGAAACCTTCCGTCTTTTCCCAGTCGTGATTTATAATCCATAAAAGGCACCTCGATTTATCCTTACATCTTATATTACCCATCTCCACATAGGGATTAGGCGAGTCAAAGGTGGGCACTACTCCTGCCATTCTGCATAAGCTTTTATAAATTCGGTAGGTATTGTCGCTTTTGTAAACTTCATGCGTATTTGCCAGATAATATTCGAGTGGATAGGTAGAAAAGATTACCTTACCTTTACCTATAGAATTTAAGAGGATTGCAGGTCTGCCCTCTGCATCTACGGCAACGACCTTCGCCGTGGTAGGCGTGATAGGGCAAAACGCCCTATGCACAGCATTCTTCGAATCGCGGTAATGCCCGTTGACCTTGTAAATAAATCGTTCATTCTTTGATATATCAAAGAAGTCTTCAATAAATTTCACCTCTATCTTTCCCTCATCAGGTATGTCTGCAATACCAAATCGAAGGCTGTGTCTTGCGCCAAATAGTCTTTCAAATATGTGTATCCACATATCATAGTGATAAGAGCAGTAAAATATTCCACCCTCCTCCACATACCGATAGATTTCCTCCCAGAAGGGCGCCGTAAGTTTCTGTATATTTGGTGCGAGTAACAACTTCATCTCTTTTGGAATACTCGGCCTCTCTTCTGATTCTATTTCTTTCGGCAATTGGGGTTCCGGGAAAAATCTGCAGTTCATATGTGCCTGTTTGGTCAATGTATAGCACTGCAATAAGACCTTTTTAATCATATCCTTATCTTCGAATGAATATGGATAATCCAGGATATAATAGGAGGGAACAATAATAAAGGCCTTGCTTTCCTCAATATCAATTTCAAATAGATCAATTTTATTGATTATATTACTA
The DNA here is from genome assembly GCA_034722095.1 of Caldifarciminota bacterium. GTDB lineage: Bacteria > Hydrothermota > UBA3073 > UBA3073 > UBA3073 > UBA3073. Next base: position 12,619 of record JAYENM010000347.1, read on the forward strand.
AAGCGCTCAACTTCATACCCGGCTGGCTTTACAGATTTATCCTTTCTTGTGACACCAAATAATAACTCGAATGGATGGTGTGAGTAAGGCCTTTGATAGGGAAGATCAAAGTCTGAGTAACACCAGCATAGAGTACCGACCGCGCCAGCAAGAAATGCACTATTAAAAGTCGTGCGGTAATAACTCGCCTGATGCTTTTCAGAGGCAAAGCAATTGGAACAACCAAATTCTTCAAGAACCACAGGTCTTCCGTAATTACACATCTTTATTATGAAAGAGGGAATATACGAGTGGCGCAGGGAGTCATCCTCGTTGGGATAAAAGTGGGGGCCAAAAAAGTCGATCACTTCTTTCTGTTCACGCAACCTAAATCCCGTGTCTTTACCATGGACTTCTCGCCCCCAGACTCCGTCACCAACACTGATTGGGTGTACAGGGTCAAACTCGCGAATTGCCTTACAAATAGTCTTTACCCAGTTGAGCACACTTTCAGCATCTGCTCTTCCTGCGTAGTTTGGGATTTCATTAGACAATAACCACCCGACGATTGCCTGGTTATCTCTAACCTTTTTTACAACTTCACGAACATACAACGACTCTTGTTCGAGCATCCAGGGATCTTCATAGAAGTTTCTACCATTTCTCCAGCTGATATCCCAGTCCTCTCCCGACATATGACCAACAAAAAAAGTTGGTATCGTATAAATACCAACTTCTTCACATAAAAATAGAAAGATTGTAAGTCTTTCAAGCATATCCTCATCGACACTATCAGGTTTAGGCATAAAGTCGGGAAAATATAGAAAGGAACGGCACACATTCATCCCCAGACTCTTCATCTGTTCGAGTTCTTCTTTTACAGTCTCAGGATTCCACTTTCTCCACATCAACGGCCCTGTCTTTCTTGGCCAGTAGTTGGCGCCTATTAAATAGATAGGTTTGTCGTTCTTCTTAAAACAGGTTTTTTCTATCCGTTTCATCTATGCGAAGGATTTACTGAAATTAAAAGTGATTTCTCTAAATCTTTTGACTTTAGGGGCTATCCTTTTAACCCTGTATAGGCCATACTGGCAATAAAATGTCTTTGGAATATACAGTATATTATGACCACGGGAGCAGCTAACATCATTGCCGAGGCCAACTCTGCACCAACCTGCTCGGCCTGACCCCCAACTGCAAACAGGGTTACCATCTGTGGCATCGTCATAATGGATTGCTTTCTAATGACGATTAATGGCCAGAGGACTTCATTCCATGTGTTCATGAAGGTGATTATGGCTACAGTCACTAAAGCGGAAATGGAGTTGGGCCAGACAATACGAAATAGTATTCCTAAATCTGAGCAACCATCTATTCGGGCTGCATCTATTATAGCCTGTGGAATAGCCTTAAAGTATTGTCTGAAAAGTAGAATGCCAAAGGCACTTATCATACCTGGAACGATAAGTGCCAGATATGTGTCTGTCCAGCCAAATTTGACCATCAGAACATAAAGCGGTATCACAGTTATCTGGAATGGAATCATCATCGTAAAGAGTATAACCATAAAGATTGGGTCTCTTCCTTTAAACTTTAATCTTGACAATGCATAACCAACTATCGAACTGAAGATGAGGACTGAGAAAGTTATTGAACTGGACACAAAAAGGCTGTTCAGGAAAGCTCGACCTATTGGTATCTTCTCCAGAACTGCCTTGTAATTGGAGATAGAGAAATTATGCGAGAAAGGAGAGAGACTGGATATCTCAATCTCTGGCCTGAGGGTTGCCGATGTCATCCAGACAAATGGATAGATAAAGGCCACTGCGACGAGCGATAATATTATGTAAAATATTGCCTTTTTCATGTATATATTTCCGTCTCAACCAACTTGCGCTGGATTATAACCACGATCATTATGATCAGGGCTACGGTAAACCCCAGGGTAGCGGCGTATCCCATATGATTAAAGTAGAAGGCCTGCTTATATATATATAGTACACAGGATAAGGTACTGTTCATTGGCCCACCACCTGTCATAACATAAGGTTCAATGAATAGAGAGAATCCACCGAGGGTGGATAGAATCACAACCATTACCATAGTTGGGTTTAGCATCGGAATAGTTACATGAAAGAACTTCTGGACCTCTGATGCACCGTCAAGATCCGCCACCTCATAGAGGGAGAGTGGTATACTCTGCAGGCCTGTTAAAAACAGGACGATATAGAGCCCAATATTCTTCCATGTCGCCATTATCGCAATCGATGGCATGGCTAATCTGGTACTGGTAAGCCAGGGGGCCTTAGGCAGACCTATTCTGGATAGCAGTGTATTAAATAGGCCTGTCTCCTGTGAATAGAGCTGTTGCCAGAGTATTGTGACTACCACACCTGATACGACAACCGGCAGAAAAAACGCTGCCCTGAAAAATCCTCTTGCTGCTATTCTCTGGTTGAGAATGTTTGCAATGACCAGGGCGATGATTATCTGGAGGGGAATATGTATAGTAAGGAAAATAAGTGTGTTACCCAAAGATTTCCAGAAGAGTGCATCGTGGAGGAGTTGCCAAAAATTACCGAACCCGATAAATTTCATTGGCCCTATTATATTCCACTTATGGAAGACCAGAACGAGGGAAAACATAAGAGGGTAGCCAACAAATAGAAGAAAAAAAATGATATAAGGCGATACCATCAGGTATCCTACTCTGTTATTTTCATCCCGTCTACTCCTTCTCATATAATCCACCTATCTCTCTATTATTCGCTGACATCCTTCTGCAGCGTTCTTTATCGCATCTTCAGGTGTTCGCTGACCATAAACGCAGCAATACTCAAATGCTTGTGCTATAACATCAAATACTTCTTTTAACTGCGCAATATTATCAGTACCTCTTGTATATGGTATCTGTTCCGCAAATCTTAACATTTTTGGATTCTCTTCAAAGTATTCCTTAAAAGTTGAGTCAATATCTAAGTTCTTTCTGAAGGGGATTTGATAACATATCTTCAGGAGTTGGAGGTCACACTCCTTTGAGACAAGGAACTTAACAAATTCCCATGCCTCTTCTGGATGTTTTGTGGTGTTGAATATTACAATATTTTTAGGATCACTGTAAGTTAGAATTGGCTCTGGAGTATTGTCTGGAATAGGTAGAGGTGCGAAATCATACTCAAAATTCTCTGGTTTATGTTTTTCCAGAAAGCCTATATCCCATGGACCTACGAATTGAATAGCAACATTTTCCAAAAGAAATTGATTCCCCTGAAGGGTACCTTTTGGAAAATATCCTTTCTTGAAACCCTCTTGCAGAAATTGAAATACTTGAATCGCATACTCGTTATCAAAATCAACCTTGTCATCCTTAAACAAGGTTCTACCTCCAGATGCAGCAATATATAGAGAATAAAAATCAAAAAATCTATGCCACCATACAGGACTTACATTTATTATACCCATCCACTGGTCGATTATCCTGTCTCCATCTGTATCCCTTGTGAGCTTCTGGGCAGCCATCATAAATTCTGGATATGTTCTCGGTGGTTTAGATATACCTGCATTGCTAAAAAGCTTCACATTATACTCCATCATTATCGGATTACCCTTCCATGGCATTTGATAAATATGTCTATCTTTTGACCTGAAGGTTTCAAGAATATCTTCGGGTGTACGCGATAGAACTACATCCCAGAAGTCCTTAAAATTATCAAGGGACACAAGAGCATTTGCCTCAGTAAAACCAGCCACAATTCCAGGCCAGATATTAGAACATATATCAGGCGTTGTCTTTGCCGCAACTGCCGCAAGGAGCACTTCTTCGCTTGATTGGCTGGCTGGTAGTGGCTGCATATCTACCTGAATATCTGGATGTTCGTGGTTCCATTCATCCACTATAACTTTTGCTAATTCTATCTCCTGAGGATTAGAAGAGGGCCAATAGGTAAGCCTTACAACATCACCCTTTGCAAAAAGGATACTTCCTTGGAAGAACATCCCCACAGCTAAAAGAATGATGAGCCATTTAATAGATTTTAGCATATTTCCTCCTCCTATTTATGGGTCCTTTGTCTTCTGTAATTTTCTAGGTAATTATAAAAGTCTTGACACTAACTGGTTAAAGATAGTAGCATACAGATCTAATCCCCATTATGTTTTTTAGGCAGATTGCAATACAGACCACAGACCGAAGACTACAGACAACAGACTTAATGACTCAATTACACAATGACGTAATGACTCTTTCTGGGCAAGCAAAAGAAATGGAGACGATAAAGATAAACACGAAATGAGGATACAGCTCGGTATAGGCACTTTTTGGTGTCAAATGTTTTATAATCACCATTTTCTATACTCCTGCCAGTTCAAAGAACCGAGATAGCGGGGCTGTTGCAACACCTATAACAGTGTCAGCTCCACCATAGTAGACAAACACGGTATTATCCTTAAGAACCACACCACCACTAAAGACAACATTGGGGACTATTCCTTCTTTTTCATAGTTCATCACAGGTTCAAAAATCGGCTCGGGATGTCTGTAGATGATCTTAGTCGGGTCCTTTAAATCAATAAAAGCAAACCCAAGGCTATAAACGAGGGCGCTCGAAACCCCATGATAGATAAAAAGCCACCCCTTTTCTGTCTTGATAGGTGGTGCCCCTGCTCCTATCTTAAAATACTCCCATCCTTGTTTCGGACCCATAAGTATATTATGGTCGTACCAGTGTACGAGATCATCAGAGTAACAGATCCAGATATAGGGATTAACTCGATGATAGATTACATATTTCCCTGAGAATTTCTCAGGGAATATCACGCAGTCCTTATTTTCTAGCCCACGTAGCGGATATATTCTCTCACTAAAATTCCATCTATGATTCAAAAAATCATCTACAGAGATAGAGGTCAGCCCAATCTGAGGCAATCTCGTGGAAATACGCAACTTGCCTTCTTCCATTCCAGGAACCCTTCCGTAAGCTACATATGTGATGTAGAGACGCTCTTCGATATTCATTATTCGCGGGTCTTCACAACCAAGACAATCTTCTAGGCTCTGCGGTGAGAACACGGGAGTCTTAAGTCTTTCGTCGATATGAAATCCATCCTTAGAGGATGCGTAACCAATTGTGGAGATATCGTTAATATCAGTCGCCCGGTACAACAAATGAATCTTATCTTTGAGATATATAGCGGCAGTGTTGAAGACCGTTTTGGACTCCCAGGTATGAGCTTCTATTGGCTCAAGTATAGGATTCCCTTCAAATCTTTCAAGCATCATTTCTCCTTTCAGTCGCTTGGTGACCGTCTAAACCCTCGTAGGTAAAAAATTACCCTCAATCTAAAAATGTCAGATTGGGGGTAAGGTATAGAAACATATTCCACTCTGAATATATCCATAATATTCATATATTTCCCTATTCTCAAAAGAATGAAAAGATAAATTTATTATACAATAAATTTTGCAAAATGTCAAGCAAAAAAACTAATCACGAATTACATTCACCCCGCCTCTGGCGGGGCAGGTTAATCAAATAACACGAATAATTTTAAAAATTAAGAGAAGAAAATTTGTGTACATCAGCGTTTACCCCGTTAAATAGAACTGTCTCAAGAACGCTCTGATATTTATCATTACATTATTTAACGGGGTGAATCTGCGGTTTTAAAAGTAAAGTCACTATTTCCTTTCCCCCTACGGTAATGGCTATAACACCATCTCTCACCTGTATTGTCCTCTTTTTCTCCTCATTTAGGTTGCATAGATAGACATCTCTTGGTGGCTTGAATAACCTTATCTTACCCTCTATTTTCTTCTCAGTTGGATTATAGAGTCGTAGAACGAAGGTGTCTAAATCTTCTGCGAGCTTAAAGGCTGAAAGAATAAGATCTGGTGGTGTAATGGAAAGGAAACTAAATCTTTCAGGCAGATATCCATCGCAAGTCTGGTCATTAAACAGTGTCCTTAAGCCGACTGAATGCTCAAGTGATTCTCTTAACACACCAGCATTCTTCCAGTTATCACGATGCGGTAGAATAGCATATCTAAATCTATATATACCGGGACACTGAGCCCCGGGTGTAGGAATAGCAGGGCCTGCGTGCCCTCTTCTTGTCGCAAGGTCATCTCTTGAAAGGTCCCCAACACACCGAAGGAGCGTGAGGGCAATGATGGAACTATCAATCAACTCACCCTCCTTAATTCCATTCGCCAGGATTGCAAGCCCTCTTTTCCCGGAGGAGATATCTATGAAATTGTCATATGGAAAGGTCCCTGCTGGTTTTTCTACCCAATCTTCTGCTGTCGGTAAATCTTCTGTCATCCGTTCAACACAATCAAATTTTGAGCCAGTAAAAAATGACGAACTCTTAATATTTGCCGGAAACATTACCCTCAATCTATGGTTTTTTGCCTTGTTTTTAACCACGGTTTCAACCTCTATCCGTCTGGCTGAGGCAAGAAGTGTAACAAAGGATTCTATCTCAAGTGTTACCATCCTCCTGCTTCTTCTTCTACCCTTTGTGAGACACTCTGGAACCCTGAATTTCTTTTTCACCCTGAATCTGATGAAAAAAGGCCCCTCTTCCTTTTTTATCTGTACTACTGTTCCGTTGCTATAGAGTGAAGTGTCTTCAGGAAGAGGTGAATAGTTGTATTCATCTCCACCGTCTCCCGAGTCTTCAAAATAATTAAGCCCTTCATAGAGCTCGTTTGTGTTTTTGTCCAGAATAGTCAATGTACCGTCTTTTTCAATCTCTACCCTCAAGTTCTCATTTTCTGCCCATTTATCACCTGATTGAATCTGGCTGGGAAAGAACATCTTGCCCTTCTTAATGATGTAAGTTTTATAGCCAACGGCTGGAACAGCATTTGCCTCAAAAGCAATTCTTATTTTTACCCTCTTCTTAATATGAATCTGTGGGCTAAGAACAACTTCATTGATATATCTCTTACTTATTATCTTGTAGGGTACTTTATTTTCTCCGTCGGTCAATATAAACTCCTTACCATTTTCAAATTCTATGGATGCATTTACCCATCCCCCTCTCTCCCAGTTTAGGGGGTTGAAAACAACGATAGACTGAGCTGGTATATTCATATTTTGTACAATGCCATTAAGACTCTCAGAAAGAACACGTTCCCCTATCTCTTCAACCCGGGAGAATCTTCGCTCCATATCAAGCTGAACTTCGTCTATACTACATCCACAGATGGAGTCGTGGGCATGGTTTTGAAGCAGATATTTCCATGCCTGTCTTACAGCCTCTTTTCTATAATTACCGCCACAAAGCAGATTTATTGAAGAGAATGGTTCCACCCATATTTCAAGGAGAATTTGCATGGCCTCGTTTTTCTGTTTCAGGTATATGCGGGATGAAAGAACACCAGGTAAAACCGGGGCAAATTTTAACCCTCCCCTTTGCTCTCCCCACAGGGTACCAATACCTTTTGCTTCTCTTTTCACAGCGTTAATGTACTTTCCAAGGTTTGATTGGATAATTTCCATATCATCAAGAGAAGCGTTGAGTTTATGCAGAATAGATGGGGTTTGTATGTCCGGGAACCTATGATCGCTACCGTTCATAAGCAAAAGATGACAGGTTTTACTTCTTTTTGCCTCCTTTTCCTTAAAGGCGATAAGGTCTGGGAGGCAATTTCCCTCCTGTCTAAGAATGTCATGGCCATTTGAGTATCCACGCTCTGGCTCGAGACGGCAGAGAAATACCTCTGAACCATCAGGCCCTTGTAATATATATTCTGCCTCTTCTCCACCGATGCCCCTCCACAGAACAGCCGTGGATATACCAAATCCGCACAATATCTGAGGCAACTGTGATATATGACCAAACATATCTGGAAGATAACCAATCTCCATTACCCGTCCAAAGTCCGATGCAATTCTATGTCCCAAAAGAAGATTACGGACAAGAGCTTCTCCACTCACAAGAAACTCATCAGGAAGTGTATACCAGGGACCCACAAGAATTCTTCCATCCTTTGTATAGTTCGTCAATTTTTCTCTCATCTGTGGTCTTATTTCAAGATAGTCCTCCAGTACAACCGTCTGTCCATCCAGGGTAAAGTATCTGTAGTCAGAATCACTGTCCATTATACCAAGCAATGTATCCATCATATCTACAAGCCTCAACCTCATAGTCTCATAAGGCAGATACCACTCTCTGTCCCAGTGAGTATGAGATACGTTATGTATTATATATTTATTCATAAAAATTTGCTTGCAAAATCTCCTCCGTTGTGGTATAATAGAGATATAAAAATTGATACCAGTAAATGTAGCACAAAGATGAAAAATACAATACCTAATTATAATATAAAAAAGAAAAGAAATCAAGCAAAAATTTACCCTTTTACAAAGGTTATTCTTGGCTTCTCCATCTGATATATAGAAGAGAGGGTAAATTAAAGAAAGAGGCCTCCTATGAAAACAGAAGAAAATTATAATCTGATAAGGAATATCATAGATAAAGGAAATGTGGTTGCGCTGACAGGTGCGGGTGTATCTAAGGAGAGCGGAATACCAACATTCAGAGAGAAGGGAGGGTTATGGGACAGGTATGACCCTTCAATATATGGAAGCATTGTCGGACTCTCTTCCCTTTTCCTCTTTAAACCCCATCGGATAAGGGATTTCATCGTGGATATATACGAGGGGATAATCTCTGCGACTCCAAATCCTGCACATTTTGCACTTGCAAAATTGGAAGAAGAGGGTAAGATTACCTGCATCGTCACCCAGAATATCGACAATCTCCATCAGGAAGCAGGTAGTAAGAGAGTATACGAGCTACATGGGAACATCTATGTGGAGAGATGTATTAGGTGTGGGAAGAGACATAAACGCAGCAAAGAAGAGATAAAGGGAATCCTGGACTTTTTGAAATCTGCAAGACGGTATGAAATATTGAGTAAAATACTGCCAAAGTGTGAGTGTGGAGGAAGAAAGAGACCCGATGTAGTGCTGTTCGGGGAATCACTACCTCAGGAGGAATTTGAGGAGGCATACAATGAAGTGCGGAACTGCAAGAGTTTGCTTTTGGTGGGCACATCGGGCGTAGTTTATCCTGCAGCATCGCTACCTTACTTAGCAAAAGAGGTTGGAGCAACCATAATAGAGATTTCACCCGAACCCACGGCACTATCTTCTCTTGCAGACCACACAATCATCGGTAAGGCAGGAGACATCCTACCAAAATTATTGGAAAGAAAATAGCCCCGTGGACTGATTTCAACCACAAAGAACACAAAGTTCACAGATACAGATGGTCATTGGGTTATGTGGGAGCGACCTCCCGTGGTTGTGCAAAAAGTCAAATTTCAACATGGTAGTCGCAACTTTTCCGTGCGGATCCTGGGGATCCGTGCGGATCCTGAGGATAAGTTGCGTAAATTGAATCCAGAACAGCGTCTTCTATTCGCAGACTGAAGTCTGCGGCTACCAGATCCCTACTTTTTGCACAGCCTGTCCCGGTCGCGATAATACTGTAATCTACAATCTGAAATCTGCTCTTAGTGTCTTCGTGCCTTTGTGGTGAAAAATAGGTTGTAGGACACGGTTGGTTACATTTCTTAATAAAATTCTTGACTTTTTGGTCTTTCTATGTTATACTTTATACTTCTTTTTGTTCTTGTGAATAATTAGCGTTTAATTTTAAGATGTTTCACGTGAAACATCTTTTATGCTTTTTTGTTTGGACGCACCTGCCTGCCGGTATGCAGGGATTAACGCAGATAGGCACAGATGATCAGTGGGTAATTGGGATAATGGGGAATTGGGTTATTGGGTCATTAAGTAATTAGGTCCTTGGGCAGTCAATCTCTTAATAACTTAATAACTTAATAACCTAATAACTCAATAACTTTAACATAACAGTGTGATCTGCGTGAATCAGCGTCTAAAATAATTAGTGAATATCCGTGTTAATCTGCGTAAATCTGCGTCCAAAAACCTAAACCACAGATGAACACAAATGGACACAGATAAATTAAATGAAGATCATTTTATAACAATCCGGGTAAATCCGAGTAATCCGTTGACAAATAATCAGCGTAAATCTGCGTCCGAAAAAACCAATGGATGTTAATAATCTAAAAGAGATTGCGAGGCTTATGAGGGGAGATGTGATTGAGATGCTCACAAGGGCGGGCTCCGGTCACCCCGGTGGCTCGCTTTCTGCGGTAGATATCCTTGTCACACTCTACTATGAGGTGATGCGCCACAATCCCGAAAGACCCGACGATGATGATAGAGACAGACTTATTCTGTCAAAGGGGCATGCCGCTCCCGCCCTCTATGCAATCCTTTCAAGACTGGGTTATTTCGACAGGGAGTGGCTTTGGAATCTGCGGAAGTGTGGAGCCAGACTTCAGGGTCATCCGTATGCACCAGATACACCAGGTGTTGATGCATCAAGTGGTTCACTCGGGCAGGGGCTTTCTTTCGCGAACGGATGCGCAATGAGAGCAAAACTTGACGGGAAGTCTTACAGGGTGTACTGCATAATAGGGGATGGTGAGACAAACGAAGGACAGATATGGGAGGCATCTATGACCTCTGCGCGATATGGTCTTGATACCCTATGCTGTATACTTGACTATAACAAATTCCAAATAGATGGTAGAATAGAGGATGTTAAAAATCCTCTCCCGTTCAGAGATAAATGGGAGGCGTTTGGATGGAATGTTTTTAATGTAAATGGGCACTCATTTGAAGAACTCAATAGGGCATTTGAGGAGGCAAGGAAAATAAAGGGAAAGCCAACTATGATAATTGCCCGTACAGTAAAGGGAAAAGGGGTCTCATTTATGGAAGGAACCCTCGAATGGCACGGGAAGGCGCCAACGAGAGAAGAGGCAGATAAGGCATTAAAAGAACTGGGATTTGACAATGGCGTTGCTCTTTAGGACGCAGATCAACGCTGATAAAGATAGTTATTAGGTTATTAAGTAAATTAGGTAATTGTAAGAACGACCACTGCTTTTAGTGCGGTCCCGCCAAAGGACACAAAGAACACCAAGATTGTTAATTGACGACTGACTATTGAAAATTGAAAATCAAAAGGCAAATGTTAATTGCTAATTCTGCATTTATAATTGGTAATTGAATATTTTAATTAGCTAATAACTTAATAACCCAATTGCCTGATAGCGTGATAGCCTGATAGCCCGATAGCTTGATAGCCTAATTTCCATCTGCGTCCTAAATAAAGGAATTGAGTGCGTATAACATATATCGTCCATAGTTGTTTTGTGATTGAAGACGAGGAAGTGGTTATGGTCTTTGACTACCCTGACTTCGACGCCTTCTCATGTATTGATTTTTCCCTCCAAGAAGTTGACATAAAGCCTTATATAGACTCCCAAAAAAGGGTATTGCTCTTCTCGTCCCATTCACATCCTGACCATTTTAATCCTAAAATCAAAGAGATTGTAAGGGAGATTCGCAATTCAAGATTTATATTTTCAGATGATGTGCTTTCTCTCTTCCCTGACTATACAGAGGGTATAGAGGATAAATGTCATCCACTGAAACCCGGTGATTGGATTGATATAGAAGGCACAAGAATTACTGCTATGTCATCAACCGACATTGGGATTTCTATCTTTATAGAACATAAGGAAATGCATATATTCTTCCCTGGCGATCTCGCGTTATGGTTCTGGGATGGCCTTGACAAAGATACAAAAAGAGAGATAAGGGAGACATTCAACGGAATAATTCAGGAGATAAAAAAGAAAAGAACCGATATTCTTTTTGTAGTAGCGGAACCAAGCTTGAGAGATATAGGGTGGGGTGGTGCAGTAGATGCGGTAAAGTGCGTTATGCCTGGCCTGACAATCCCAATACACCTTCACCAGCAACTCTCCTGGATATACAAGTTCAAACAGGCCCTGCCCCCTGGTGTGGAGGTGTTCAGTTACAGGAGAAGCGGTGACTACTTGGACTTTAAAGTAAATCAAAATGCAAAAATTAAATATCAAAATGACAATTCAAAATTCAAAGATATTTACAGAGTTACCTAGCAATTCATCGTATCTGGAAATTTGCTGCAAAAGTGATTTTGAGCTTCTCAAAAATGGTGATGGTTAAAAACGCTAGAATTTTAGAAGAACTTAAACGCCAAGAGATCAAAAAACAGAAATTTTCTTACTCTTGCGCTCTTAGGCTCTTTGAGTCTATGTGGAGAGAGGCAGTAGCCCTTGGGGTTCTACCTTTTCGTGACCCTATGGAGGGTATTGAATCAGATATTAAAGTGGCACAAATTCTGAACTCATGTTTGAACAACTTATTGTAAAAATTGGAGGCGCGTTAGATAATGCCTCTATTCCTTATATGTCTGATATATTATGGATAAATTAGCGTCTTTACGAAATGCTTACGGAGAGGCGCTTGTGGAGCTTGGAAGGATGCATAAAGAGATAGTGGTTCTTGATGCAGATCTCGCCTTCTCCACGAGGACAATAAAATTTAAGAAAGAATTCCCAGAACGTTTTTTTGATATGGGGATATCCGAGGCGGATATGATGGGGACAGCTGCTGGATTTGCCTCATCCGGCAAGGTGGTATTTGCCTCTACATTTGCCCTCTTTGCAACGGGCAGAGCATGGGAGCAGGTAAGGAGTGCCATCTCTTATCCAAACCTCTCTGTAAAGATTGTTGCCACGCATGGGGGAGTATCTGTTGGCGCAGATGGAGTTTCGCATCAGGCTGCTGAGGATATAGCAATAATGAGAGTTATCCCGAATATGAGGGTTATAATACCCTCAGATGCAGGACAGACAAAGTTCTTTATCTACGAGGCATATAATACCGCCGGACCATTCTACATAAGGCTCACTAAACCTGACCTTCCTGTTATATATAAATATAGTGACCGTTTCAAACTTGGCAAGGCAACCAAACTCATAGATGGGGAAGATGTAGCAATCATTGCCTGTGGGATTATGGTATACCCGGCTCTAAAGACGGCAGAGAAATTAAAGAAAGAAGGTATCAGGGCAAAGGTGCTTGATATGGCAACCATCAAACCCATTGACAGGGATGCAGTGCTTGAGGCAGCAGAGACAGGGCGAATTGTGACCTGTGAAGACCATTCTGTTGTTGGCGGATTGGGTGATGCAGTTGGGAATATTCTTCTCTCAGAACATCCCTGTTATCTCGCAAAGGTAGGTGTTAAGGACTGTTTTGCAGAATCAGGAAGCTGGGGAGAACTGCGAAAGAAATACGGTCTTGCCGAAGAAGATATATATAACGAGGTAAAGAGATTAATGTAGGAAATACTGAAGAGAGTACTTGTTGGGTTTTTTTGATATCTTATTGACAACCCTCCAATATCTCAGGGAGTTGACAAAAGTCGGTTATAGAGAATCTCGATGCAGTCCTTACCTCTTCTGCTCGTGGTTCAAATGCAATACCAAGTCCAACAGACCTGAGAACAGGAATATCATTTTCGTTATCGCCCACTGCACAGACCTCGCCTAAGGATATATCATGTTTCTCTATTATCTCTTTAAGAATATCAAGTTTTTTAAAAAGCGGAACATCACAGACCGCCTCACCTGTAAACACACCATCCCTTCTTAAAACCCTGTTTGAAAAACAGTACTCTATACCAAGGTCGCTCTTTACCCTCTCGGCAATAAGATCCACCCCACTTGAAATTATTACAGTCCTGAATCTCCTTCTAAGTTTTGGTAGAATATCCTTCACACCTTTACTGTAAGGGGGCGGGAAGATCTGCTTCTCAATCCTCTTTACGGATATCCCCTTAAGAAGCCTCGCATTGGCATTGACCCACTCCTCATATAACTCTAACCGTGGAAGATAGTAAGCTGTGAGTTGGTCAAACGCTCTCTTCAACCCTGCAGCATAACCAATGGCATCCCAGGAGCCATACCACTGTGAGTTCTCATACTTTACAAGTGTGCCATCAAGATCAAATACTATAAGTTTTATCCTCATACACCACCCTGCCTACCGGCAGGCAAAACACAAAGTTTATTTCACCACTAAGGCACAAAGACACTAAGAAAGGCACCAAGGTTTTTGTGCTGTCGGGAGTTACCTCTCGACAGACAAGGGATATTGAGTATGTGTCAGAAGGGATACCAACGGTCGCCGTAAGGCAACTCCTGACACCACGAATTTTTTTCTTCGTGAACTTCGTGCTCTTTGTGCCTTTGTGGTTAATCTTTTCCACCACCAAGACACGAAGACACCAAGGAAGACACTACTTAGAATGTCAAATTTTAATTACCAATTCCCAATACCTAATGCCCAATGCCTCTCTCAGAAGCATCCGGTGTAACCCAAATCTAGCGCCCTGCCTATTTTCTCTCCAGTTACATCTCTAAATGCGAATTGAAGAAGCACACCCTCAAAATTTACTCTTGCCCCGAGCCCGAGCAAATTCCAGGCTTCTCCAGCAGGATAAATGGAATAATCCCCCACAATGCTGAACGAAGAAGAAAGATTAAAGGCTACACCGCCAAAGAAACCTGTTTCCCCGTCTTTTGTGTTGTAGTTTACGCCAACCCCGCTCTGGAATATACCAATATCCTTACCCAAAAGTCCATATACCCCTTTCGATCTCACTTCAAAATCGTCCTCCTTAACATCCCAGTCATATCCCTGAGAATCAAAGCCCAGGATAACACGGGGGATAAGGGATGCCTCCTCCAGAACAAGTAATCTCACTTCAATGCCAGGATTTTTATAAAACAGCGGGTCTTCATATCCAAGTATCTTTTCACCTCCATAAGAGATCCCGATAGAGAGCCCCTGAAACGGGACGCTTGAGAGTCTAGCAAGTAAACTCCCCTCAGGCCCAATCCTTATAGATACTGAATAGTCCCCTTGTAACATCATCGCCGGGAAGGGAGAATCTATAAAATACTGGGCATAAAGAGGGACGGAAACCACCAGACAGACAAAAATAAAGGCTACTATCTTATTTCTCATCACACCCCCCAATAGAATATCAAAAATCAAATATCAAAATGTATAGCCACAGATTACACAGATTTTCACAGATTATATGAAGTTGGTCTGTTAGTTGGATAGTCTGTTTAAATTCTAACAAACCAACCAACTAACAAACTAACCAACTAATTATCTTTTTGCATTATCATCTGCGTATGCGACCCTTGGATGAAAAACCCCTATGAGTATTGGATAGAATGCATCCTTTATCTTTTTCAAGTCCTGCATTGTGAGATCAACATTATCTAATTCGCCCTCGTCCCTCCTCTTGTGGATTATTTTTTCTATCTGTTCCTTTATTCTGATTGATGTTGGCTTTTCAAGACTTCGGACAGACGCTTCAACTGCATCTGCCAGCATAACAAGCGCGGCCTCCTTCGTGTGTGGAGAGGGGCCCTCATATCTGAAATCTTCCTGGTTTACATCCTGATCCTCCTCTTTTGCTTTGTAATAAAGGGACTCCATAAGAGTCTTCCCATGATGCTCCTTAATAATATCTATAATATCAGATGGTAATCTCTCCCTTTTTGCCCTCTCCACGCCATCCTTTACATGCATGCGTAGTATGCTTGCACTTATTTTGGGTCTCAGGGTATCATGGGGATTCTCTGTTTCTTTCTGATTCTCTATGAAGTAAATAGGATTCTTCAGCTTTCCTATATCATGATAGTAAGCTCCCGCTCTTGCAAGTAGGGAATTTGCAAACACACTGGATGCAGCACTCTCAACCATTGAGGCAATCAATATGGAATGGTTATATGTACCCGGCGCCTGTATAGATAATGCCGTAAGGAGAGGTCTGTTTAAGTCCGTGAGCTCTACCAATGTGAGGTCCGTAGTTATACCAAATGCTCTCTCAAAAAGGGGCATTAACCCAAGCGCCAGCACACCACTACCGATACCACCGAGTGCTGAAAACCCAAGAGAAGCAACTATAGTCCCATAATCCATTCTCTTGTATAGTTCAAAGATGAAAGTAATAACAATAGATATAATTGCCAAAAGGGGAATTGCCTTTGAAAAATCCGAAAACTTCTTTACCCTGCTTGCAACAAAGATAGATAACACCCCAACAGGCAAAGTAAACAGGGCCCCGATTGTCCCCAATCCTATAAACATAACTAACAGGAAAGACAGAGGGACAACAGCGGCTATAGCAGTCCCCCCACTAATGAGTATCGTAACCAGAACACTTCCCATAGCAACAGGAATTACATAAGGAGAAAATCCACTTCGCGCCACAACACTCGAAACAAAAACGATGAGCAACCAGACTATCGCTATGAGTAACAACTTCCTCGTATCAAATAATATTCTCCTCTTAACAAAGTATAATAGGACAAGAAAAACCAACATACAAAGCACGAAGAGAAGATTTCTTCCAAAAATTTCAGTGTTAACCTTCTTCCCACCGGTCTCAATGGCAAGTGAAGACAACTTTTCTATTGCCTCCTTTGTGATGGGGTCGTGTGCCCTTGCTATCATTTCCCCCTTTAAAACGACTCCTTTCGTCAGCTTCACTACTTCTGCTGCAAGATGTCTCTTCTCCTCTGTTATCTCTTTCATATAAATCAGGTTTGGCTTTATAGAGTGCCTTACTACCTCAACGAGTGCCCTTACCTTTTCCTCATCCCCCCCGAGAAGCTCCATTCCTTTCTCCTTTGTAAACATAATCGCAGATTCAATATCAAGAATGTCGGTCCTTGTCTCTTCACCACCCTTTCTCTTCACAACAACCTCTCTCTTGGAGCCAAAATCTATGGAATATAGGTCATCCATAACACCCTTTTCCATAATCTGCATAATTATCTTCTCCGCCAGTCGTTTAAAATCTCTCTTGTTCGCCTCTATTGTCATCCTCGTAAGCGAATCTACTCCTTCGTAGTTCTGAAAGAAAAGGGCCAGGCGTTGCAGGCATTCGCCAGCTACATCCTCGCCAACACGAAGGATAGGAGCAATAGATTCCATTGCCTGTCTTCTCTCGTTCTCAAGTTCTACCTTGCTTTTTCTTATAGCGAAAGTATAAGGAGCTATATAATCCTTACTGGCAATATCGCCCTCTTTTAATACAGGAACGCCCTGTCTTCTGGCAGGGTAGAGGAGATTGAGCATAATAATTACCCCTACAAAAAGGAATATCTTATGCGTTAGAGGATTTTTCAAAAACAGCGTTATCCTCTCTCTTCTTATCATTCTTTTCATAAGCCCTCACTATATCCTTTACAAGTTTATGTCTTACTATATCATCATCTGCCATCCAGCAGAAGCCAACCCCTTCAACATCATTCAATATCTTGGTTATATGTACAAGTCCTGATTGTTCATCTCCTTGTAGGTCTATCTGGGTAATATCTCCTGTGATAACAGCCTTTGAATCGGGCGCAAGACGGGTAAGAAGCATCTTCATCTGTCCTTTTGTGGTATTCTGTGCTTCATCAAGGATGACAAACGCACTATCCAGATTACGCCCTCTCATATATGCAAGAGGGGCAACCTCTATAACCATATTTTCTATAAGTCTCCTTATCTTTTCCCCTTCAAGCATACTGTATAGTGCATCATAAAGTGGACGAAGGTATGGGTCTACCTTTTCCTTGAAGTCTCCGGGAAGAAATCCAAGTCTCTCTCCTGCCTCAACAGCTGGACGGGTAAGTATTATCCTCTCCACATCTCCACATCTCAATGCCTGCACTGCCTTTGCTACAGCGAGGAATGTCTTCCCTGTTCCCGCTGGACCTATACAAATCACCACATCATGCTTCTCCATAGCAATGAGGTACTCTTTCTGTCCGGAAGTTCTTGGCAGTATTTCACCCTTCCTCCCGTATAGGTGTGATATCTCACCACCTTTCCTTTCCTTCTTTGCATCCCATATCCCACCGCCCACAACATCATCTTCATCCACAAGCTTCCCGCTCTTTGCCTTGTTAACCAGTTTTGCTATCCTATCCCTTGCATCGTCAACCACATCCTTATCACCCTTCAGGATAATCCAATCTCCTCGGGCAAATATCCTGGAGTGGAATATCTTCTCCATAAGTTTCACATTTACTCCTTTCTCCCCAAAGAGCAGTCTCTGGTCAATCCCCTTTATTGATATTTTTCTTGTTGACATATAACTCCCTCCTCCTCAGACAGGTGGCAGGCCGCGCAGAATTTTCTCGGACAGGGGTTAAACCTGTCTCTACTGTAGGGATAGACCTTCAGGTCTGTCCGATTTAAGAAACCCCCTGACAGCACAGTGGTGAAAAAAAACTCACCACCAAGACACAAAGAGCACGAAGAACACGAAGAAAAAAATTCGTGGTGTCAGGAGTTGCCTCCTGACACACATCCAAATCTGTCGGGAGGTACTCCCGACAGCACAAAAAATCCTAGTGCCTTCGTGCCTACAAATGTAACAGGGATTGAAAGAGAACTTAAGAGATAAAGGACAAGAGACATAAGACAAAGAAACAAAGAAATCTCTTCCAATCTCTTAACATCCCTGTTGAAAAAATAAATAAAACCTTAGTGCCTTGGTGGTGAAAAGATTTGAGATAACTCCCTGCCTTCCCTGCCTGCCGGCAGGCAGGCGTTAGGCAGGCGTTGATATTTCTTCTATCTCTGCAATATACGGCAGTTCCCTGAACTTTCCATCATAATCCAACCCGTATCCAACGACAAATTTATCTTCTATGGTGAACCCAAAATAGTCTGGAGTGATGTCAAACATCCTTTTAACATTTTTCACGAGAAAAACGCAGGTCTTCAATACCCTTGGATGCTCATTCTCTAATATTATCTTGCATTTAGACAGGGTACGGCCTGTATCAAGGATGTCGTCCACAAGCAGGACATTTCTCCCACATACAGATGGTCTTTTAAACTCTCTGATCAAAGGATTGCCCTGCGATACGGTTGCTCCGCCATAAGATGAAACATCTATAAACTCAACGAGGAGTCTAGACCCCTGGCGATGGAACTCCCTTATAATATCGGCGAGAAAGACAAAACTTCCTTTGAGGGCTGCAACGATAGTAGTCTCATTATACCCAAAATCGGAGATTATCTCCTCTACAAGTTCCTTTACCCTTTCTCTTATATTATCCTCACTAATCAGAATATTCATACTGAAATGGTCATTGGTTTACCCTGTGAAATGCGAACTTGTGAGCTATTTCATCCGGGTCATTGGTCATTACAGGCTGCGCAAAAATGTGATTTTCCCATGTTGCGGACAGGAATAAACCTTGTCCCTACAGTGTAGGGACCCCGCCAGAGGCGGGGTGGTTGTCCGCAGAAGAGCTTTTAAAGGTCGATTGTGATGGAGTTAAGGCGCCTGCCTGCCGGTAGGCAGGTAAGCCTTTGGAATTAAGGCGTAAGCCTTTTATATAGAATCCTTTCCATACGGCCCTACGGCTCGTTCACAGAATCCGTCTCA
>JAYENM010000348.1:0-6997 GCA_034722095.1 Caldifarciminota bacterium
CCATTTTTGGAGGTTCCTCAAGTTTTTTCTTTACCTAATGCAATTTTTCTCAACTCACAAACCACACTTTTCCTCATCCATCTCAACCCTATCACCTGGATACCATGTACCTTCCCTCTTACAAAAAAATGAAATTTTTAAAAAACGGCAGATTACGATAAACCCAAGCCTGTAAAGGTTTTTTGTGCTATCAACCGCTCGTTTTACTAAATTTTTATTCCAAAAAAATCCAAAAATCAGAATTTTTAGAGGGTAGTTACCAAGTCTGAAAATATTGCAAATTTTGATAATCTCTTACAATATCAGTGCTTATCTATGTATTAATCCGTGTAATCTGTGGCTTTATTTCTAAATGTCCTTATCTTTTTTACCGCCTTTTATCGCCCTATAGAGGCAGAATATCAATCCCCCATAGAGCACAACACAACCAAATATCAACATAACTATTGCTGATACAGGCACTTATACCTCCTTTCCCTTTATTCGCTATTATAAAAACCTTAACCACAGATTCACCCTGTTAGATGTTTACTATCTAACAGGGGAACCACAAAGGAATCAATTCAAAATTATCAATGCAAAACTATCTATTTGCGAAGAATCATTTTAAAATTGCTAACGGTTCGGCTGAGCGGCTCGGCAGTGAGCTCGCCGAACTGTTTGCCGAAGACTGCTAATTTTGCATTTTACATTGTTTCTTTGTCTATGTATCCTGTCATAGTTTGGCAATAGCAAGCTAATCAGGCAGTGCAAAAACAACCATTGCACAGCATCTCATATCCATATCCATACGGATCTTGAGACGGATTCTGTGAACGAGCCGTAGGGCCGTATGGAAAGGATTTTATATAAAAGGCTGACGCCTTAATTCCAAAGGCTGACGCCTTAATTCCAAAGGCTGACGCCTTAATTCCAAAGGCTTACGCCTTAACTCCATTACAATCGACATTAAAAGCTCTCCTGCGGACAACCACTCACAGAGCCGTATGGCAAGGGTTATCCCTACCCTGTAGGGACAAGGTTTATTCCTGTCCGCAACATGGGAAAATCACATTTTTGCACAGCCTGTATTGCCTGTCTACCGCCTATACAGGTCGTATGACAGGCAGGCACTCCAATGAACTACTTCTTCCTATCACAACACTTTGAAACAACGTCTTTAATTAACAATTTTCAATTGAAAATTGTTAATTAAAGAAGGATATGCTTATCTGGTGAGTAATACCGAGGTCTACCATAGACGATGCTGTATAATCAATTTTTAATCTATTTCGCACCAATCCAACTCCAAAAGATAGTCCCGCTGTTACATCCATTGGCATACCTACCTTGAGGTCTTGCCCCCGTGAGGAGTATCCTGCCCTAAAAACAAAGGTGGGGGAGAAGGCTATCTCTGTCCCCAGAATAAAATCTTGCCTTCCGTTTATCTGTCGCTCAACATCCAGACTGAAAGTGTAAGGTGGAAGGGGTCGATAGATCGTACCAGCCTTTATCTTGTATGGCAGATTTTCCCTTGTGTCTCTGAACGAGATGATTTCATAGCCAAGGTTGTTAAGGCTGAAACCGAGGTTAAGTTGAGGGATAGAGGGGGGTGTATAAATGGCGCCTATGTCAACTGCGGGGGCAAAGGCAGAGTATTTATCTATATTCTCGTATACCAGATTTACAGATATTCCCCCCTTAAATAAGCCAATATACCTGGCGTAGGCAAATCTTGTGGATAAGGAGATTGGAGTAAAACTGCCATTTAGATTGACATCTATATCCCGTCTCTCCATACTCCCAAGATTTACATAGCTGATTGCAATGCCAATCACCCCGTTAAAATCAGGTTTCTCCCACAGTAAGATGCCGGAATTTATCCCTGCTATGTAGTGTCGCATGGTTGAACTAACTGTCATAGAGGGTGTATTACATATTCCAGCGGGATTATAGAATATACTATAAGGGTCACAGAAGGCAGAAAATCCACCGCCAACTGCTGTAGGCCTTGCACCGCAAGGGATATTGAGGAAGTCAAATATGGTAGTGGCAGTGCTGCAGTATATAATGGATGGCATAAATATAAGAAGAAAGATGCGCTTCATAGGCCCCATTTTAACACAATTATTGGTATTTGTCAAGAAAAAAGTTTGTTGCCACAAAAGAATACATAGTCTCTTGCAAGTCATTAGCGCACTTCATAATGCTGAGACAGTTGGTTAGTTAGAACGGTCCCAACCAACTAACAAACCAGCAAACTAATTATCTTTTTGATTTTCTTCTATGGGCGTATTTGAAAACATAGCGTATTACGAGCATAGAACTCACGGATTACTGTGATCAGAGAGGAGATATTGTTCAGGATTTATAATACTGTCATTATGATATATCTCATAGTGGAGATGAGGACCCGAAGTTATGCCACTTGATCCAACGAATGCCACAACATCTCCTCTATTTACTTTATCTCCTTCTTTTACAATTACGGTTGAGTTATGTCCATATACGATTCTATAGCCTTTTTCGTTGCTTATCTCTAATACATTGCCGAGTAAGGAATCCTTCCATACCGCAGTCACAACACCACTGATGATTGAAACTATAGGAGTACCAATAGGCGCAGCAATATCTACCGCCTGATGATAAGGAGAAAATCCTTGACTGATCCATCCTTTTGTTGGCCAGATTGAAGGTATATCATTCTCTTGAATATCGTTTTTTCTATAATCGGGTTGTGTGTCTTCTATACCGAGAAGCGCCAGTAACCGCTGAGTTTCATAGGCTACTCTATTCAGATCTACAGTAACCCTTTCTATTGTGTTTTTCCTTTCTTCTTCAAGGAGTTCGACGCGTTCCTCCAGTACGAGTGCCCTCCTTGCAAGGGTGTAAATAGACCAGTATCTGTATCCCAAAAATGTCAAAAAGCCAATTGCTATAAAAAGTAGAGTTATAAGTAATATAGCGGTACTCCTCGGAATTACTATTTTTCTTACTTTCCCTTCTTCTTCGGGGATAAATATTACAGATATTCTTTTTGGCATTTTGGGTAAAGGTTTTTGATGTAGGGACAACCCTTGTGGTTGTCCATGTTGACTATCAACCCTGAACAGGCTGTGCAGAAAGTCAAATTTTAACATAGTAGTCGCAACTTTTCCGTGCGGATCCTGGGGATCCGTGCGGATCCTGAGGATAAATTGCGCAAATTCAATCCAGAACAGCATCTTCTATTCGCTTGTAGGGGTTTAATGCATTAAACCCCTACAGCTGCGGCTACCAGCTCCCTACTTTTTGCACAGCCCATGAATGATTGAGTTACACAACATCATTCTGTAACTCAAAGCTTCAGCTTTGAATTGCCTCGGACAGGGGCTAGCCCTGTCCCTACACCACTGACGACCTGATCAATGATATTATTCCGGTGTTCAATGCATGATCTGGAGTAAGAATTCTTATTATATACTAACCCTGCATGTTTGTCAAGAAAAAAATGTCATTTTTTGAAAATTTCCTTGATTGCATAGAAAAGTATAAAAACATTCACCCCGTACCTATGCATAGGTGCGGGGCGGGTATCATTTACCCTGTTAGATAACTCCATATCTAACAGGGCAGGTTAACAAATTGCACGAATTTCTTTTTATTTAAACCACAAAGCACACAAAGAGAAGCTATTTATTTTTTAAACTTTGGGTCCTTTGTGAACTTTGTGGTAAATTGCGCCATCTCGGACAGAGACGACTCGACTGAGCCCCTCGGTATTGAGCCTCGGGACGAAATGCTCGCCGAAGTCGAGCCTTGTCCCCACATGGGTGGTCACTGTGGCCAGATACTTTTTTCTTGACAACACGATATAATTGTAGTATAATATTCACACTTTTATCTGTGAATAAAACTTACTTTGAGTTTGTAGTAGGAATCGTTTAATCTTCCAATTGATAGAACCTTAGCCTTATATTTTTAGTATATGATTTTCCCTATATTATTTATAATCTTAAGTCAGTCTCCAGACTCTATTATTGAGTACAACTGTACTCTAAAAAGTGGTAGTACACTGAGTGAGGTGATAGGCAACAGCGGAGTGAACAGGCAGTCTTATATAAAGCTAATATCCCTTCTTGAGGATAGTTTAGATGTAAGAAGGTGTTACCCCGGTGATGAAATAAAAATTAAGAGAGTCAGTGGAAGGTTTGTTGGGTTCGAGTTTTATGGGAAAAATGGAGTTTATAGAATAGATAGCTTGTATAATTTCAAAAGAGAGACAGAGAAACTTGTTCTTACACTTATCAAAGGTAGTGTAAATGGCGGATGTTTATGGGATGCAGTGATATTAAACGGCGGTTCTCCAAATCTTGTATACAGATTCGCGGATGAGATATTCGCATGGGATATAGATTTTAATACAGAGACACAGGTTGGAGACGAGTTTGTAATAATTGCATATAAAAAGTATGCAGGAGAAAAATTGCTCTCTTATGGAGATATACTGTATGTGCACTATAAAACAGCGAAGAAGGAATGGCAGGCATTTTACTATACACCGAAGGGCAAGAAATCTGACTATTACAACTCAAGAGGCAAATCCCTCCAAAGGGTATTTTTGCGAGCACCAATATCTTACAAAAGAATAAGTTCAAAATTTAGCAAGTCCAGATTCCATCCAATCTTGCGTATCAGAAGACCCCACTATGGAGTGGACTACGCTGCCCCGATAGGTACACCCGTAAGGAGTATTGGTGATGGCAAGATAATTTTCAGAGGATGGAATGGTGGGTACGGAAATCAGGTGATTATCCAGCACGGTTCGCAGTTTAAGACTTACTATGGACATCTTTCAAGGTTTGCAAAAGGTATTAAAAAAGGGCGTTATGTAAAACAGGGGGATGTAGTCGGGTATGTTGGTTCAACAGGGCTTTCTACTGGTCCTCACCTTGATTTCAGGATTAAAAAAGGTAAAAAATGGATAGACCCTCTGAGTCTTGATCCTCCATCCAGAAGGGACCCTATTTCAAAAGTAGAGATGAAAGATTTCAAAGAATATAAAAAACAGATTTTGTCTCTCCAAAGGCATCTCGAGGCATCCAAAAATCTCTCCATAATGATGGATATAAGAAGTGCCTTTATAGCATCAGAGATAAGGTAATCCTAAACCGCTGTTTTCTTGGCTAACCTTGATTTCTTCCGTGCCGCTGTATTTTTGTGAATAACTCCCCTCTTTGCCGCTCTATCTATTATAGAGTATGCCTTTGATAATGTGGTTATCTTTTCATCAGGGGCAGCAGAAAGTGCAGTACTTATCTCCTTTTTTATGTGCCTCTTATAACGCCTGTTTCTAATTTTCTTTACCCTGTCCTGTCTGATTCTCTTTTTTACTGAACGACTGTGCGCCATAATCCCTCCATAATAAGTCTATCCTGTGAAATACTTAACCACAGATGATAGAAATGTAAAAATCAAATATCAAAATGCAAAAAGACAAATCAAAATTCAAAAATGTTTTCAAGGGAAAATTCTCTATCAGCCCTTGGTTTTATGCCCAACAGGAAATAAATTTTACATTTTAATATGTAATTTTGATATTTACATTTTGATTTTTGATTTATCTCTGTGGTTTCTTTTCCATACGGATCTCGTACGAGTCTGCGACCTTCGGACATATTATTTTTCACAGTACCAACAAGTCCAATGCTTTAAATGTCAGGCATATTATAACACAAATTTCATTGTATGTCAAGGAAAAATTTCACCACAAGGATTTATCCCGTGTAATAATGCTTCGTATTACACGGGACAGGCAAAGTCACGAAGTCCACAAAGTATCGTTTATCAGTAATCCGTGGTTCGTCAACTGTAATCTGAAATCTCATCCCATTGTCTCTTCTCGCCCTGCCTTTAGTGGGGCTCCTACCACTACCCCACTACCCCATTTCTTCCCGGCGTCTTGGTGGTTATTCTTTTTGATCAATTTGTGAATATGTATATCTGTGGCTCAATGTATGATTTCCTATGCTGTCAAGGAAAAAGTTAACTATAGATGGAAGAACACCTCGCACGATATCCACCCCTTCCGAAGGTCGCAGACTCGTACGAGATCCGTATGGATACGAAATCGTTCATAAAAATTATCCCAGATTATGCGTTAAGAAACCATTCACCCCGTGAAATAATTTATTTCACAGGGCAGGGATTACCACAAGATTATCACAAGATATTTGAAAATAAAAAACTTACGAAAATTAAATAAAAATCATCTTTTCACCCAAAAGGTGAAAACGCACATTCTAAAAAATTCCATATAATCTGTGTTCACCCAGCACCTATGCCCCGCACCTAATAGGTGCGAGGGTATGCATAGGTGCTGGGTTTATCCGTGATTATCCCTGCCTACCGCAGGCAGGCGTGGTTAATGCATATTCTGAGATTATGTATTGCTGTGTCAAATAACGTAAGTTCTGTTTTGTCCCGCCGGGGTAAGACACTCCGTTTGTAATAGGCTTTGGAGTGCTGTAGCTTGCCACTTCAAAAACATGATATATCTTAAACCGGCTCTATAACAATAGAGAGAGGAAAGTTGGGAGAATGAGAGGGAAAATATGCAAATTCAGAGCAAAATAATAGGGGGCGTTAAACTCAACGCCCCCTATTTAATTAATCTCTACCGTGGTTCTATTTCATTAGCACGAGCTTCTTGGTTGACTTAAATCTATCCGTAACAAGCTTTGCGAAGTAGATGCCGGACGGAAGATTCTTGCCGTTTAGTGTTATAGTATGATAACCTGCCTCGATTCTACCATCCACGAGTGTCTTTACCACTCTACCCGACACATCAAGGATCTTGAGAGAGACCATCTCCTCTTTCGGAATACCGAACCTGATAGTCATATCATTCCCTGCTGGATTTGGATAAAGAGACAGAGAGTGAACCACGGGGATATTGCTATATGCAGTCTGTGAACCACCATCACCCTCTGTTAAGTAATATCCATTCGATACGAATACAAAGTCCCTATCCCAGCCA
>JAYENM010000349.1:0-6988 GCA_034722095.1 Caldifarciminota bacterium
ATTGGATTTCTTATATCCTTAGACCTTTAGACTTTCAGACCTTTTGACCTTTATTTAGGATTATGATACAGATAATAGGTATATGGGTGGCGGCTTTTCTGACCCTCTGTATATTTTCGTTCCTCTACAAGGATAACCCTTTTTATAAATTTGCCGAACATCTTTTTGTGGGGGTATCTGCTGGATACTGGGCGATGTACTCGTGGTATAATGTTTTGCTTCCGAACCTTGGCAGACCCCTTTTTATAGAGCATGAACTTATATTACTCATCCCGTTCATTCTCGGGATAATGATGTTGCTCCGTCTGTTTCCGAAAGTCGGCTGGATCTCAAGATGGCCTCTCGCATTTATTGTTGGAATGACATCTGGATACTATCTTGTTACATTCCTCCAGACAAATGCCCTTGAACAGGCAAGGGCAACAATAGTTCCTCTCCAGAATATCAACAACATAATTCTGGTTATAGGCGTAATAACCGGCCTTTTTTACTTCTTTTTCTCAACGGAGCATAAGAAAGCAGTTGGTGTGATGGCGAGAATTGGAAGGATGTTCTTGATGGTTGCATTTGGCGCATCATTTGGTTATACAGTTATGGCGAGAATCTCCCTGTTGATCGGCAGGTTCTATTTTCTTCTCGGGGACTGGCTCCGCCTGTTATAACACCATCCTCAATCTTACATTACCGCAGTTGTAACCGCCTTATTTAATCACCGGCAATTATTTTGATCACTACTCTTCTTCTTGCCCTTGGTCCATCAAATTCGCAGAGCATTATTGCCTGCCAGGTGCCAAGTCCCAGATGCCCGTTGCTTACAGGTATGGTTACGGATGAACCCACAATCGCTGATTTTATATGGGCATGCGCATTGTTATCAATCCTGTCATGTAAATAACCAGCATGTTTTGGTATTACTCTATCAAGTGCAGAGAGAAAATCCCTTTTAATGTTCGGATCTGCACTCTCGTTTAATATTATCCCGGCGGTCGCATGCGGAATATAAACGATACACACACCATCTTTTACAGCACTTCTCTGTATGACACCCTCTACATTATGAGTGATATCTATGAGTTCTTCGTATGATTTTGTAGATACTGTAAATTCGTAATACATAAGCCCCCCATACAGTAAAATTAAAAATCAAATATCAAAAATCAAAATTTAACCGCAGAGGTCGCAGAGAACGCAGAGGTAATGATAAACATTTCCCAGGGCAAGCACAGATAAATCTTGTAGGCACGATTTCAAATCGTGCAATAATGGCACGAATTAAATTTCCCGCCCATATCCATCGGATCCTGTGACGGGACAGGTGTGCCTACAACTGTGGGAGAGGTCTCTCATACGAGCCGTATGGCCTGACCTTGATAATTGATCGCCGACCAAACCATATCCCCACAATGCCCAGAATCGCAATAGTCAGCATCATATACGAGAATACATCTCCGTATTTTGTATAGAATGTTTCTACAGAAATTGGATATATATCATCAGATATAACCGCCTCCTCAAATAATCCTGTTTTATGTTTTACATTTCCATCGGGAGTTACGATATAGGATATACCTGTATTACCGCATCTTACGAGTGTCCTTCTCGTCTCTATAGCCCTTAAGGTAGCCATTCTTGCGTGTTCGTACGGGCCCACTGTTCTTCCAAACCAGGAATCATCGGTTATATTGACCATAAAATCTGCCCCTTCTTTTACGAATTTTCTTACATATCCCGGGAATATGGACTCGAAACAGATCAGAACTCCGAACCTCATGCCGTTCACCGTAAAGAGCGTTCTCTCTTCACCCGGCGAGAATCTCCCCTGTCCAAATTCAAGTTTTTTAAGTCCGGGCAAGAACTCATCAAAGGGTAATCTCTCTCCAAAAGGAACAAGGTGTATTTTGTCATAAAATTCTGTAATGCCCTTGTGGGGCTCTACAAAAAAAGCAGAGTTATATGCCTTGACCTTCCTGTCTTCAAATGAGATTCTTGAACCACCCATCAAAACAGGAACTCCTACCGAGTCCACAATCTGCCTCGCTATTCTTTCAGGTTCGCTTCCTTCAATTATATAACCTGGTAGTGCGGACTCCGGCCATATTATGAGATGGGGTTGTAAGTCCGTTTGTGAAGCCCGCTTGAGCACTTCTGCCCTTGTATATATCTCTCCTTTCCTTTTTACGTCGGGCAGGATATTCGGTTGAACTACCAAAACGGTAATTCTGGATTCCAGATTTCGAGTTGCAAGATGGAGTTTATGAAATGATTCTATTCTCCATCTGCCATAGCTCACAACGCCTGAAAATGTGAGGATGAGAGGAATGACAAGAACAGGTCTTTTGAAGGAATTGTATAAGAGTATATTGGTCAGGATAATAAGAAATGAGAGCCCTGCAATACCGGTGATATCTGCGGTCTGGATGAGATATTTTTGCGGTACGAGTGTATATCCAATGGTAGCCCACGGGAATCCGATTTCTTTTGTAAGCGACCGCAGAAATTCAAAAGAGACAAAGAGCGCAATGGAAAATATCCAGCCTGCACTACCAATTTTTTTTAACATTATCTTCGTAATACTACACCACAATCCGTAATAGAAAGAAAGGTACAGCCACAGGAGAAATACGCCAAAGTACAGGTAGAATCTGATTGGTACCTCCATCACCAGTATGAACGAGAGCAGAGGTATATAGAGGGTAAAACCGGCAAGGAGTCCGTAAAAGAAGAGTCTTTTTGGGGAAGACCTCTCTATAAGGAATAACAGAGGTATGAAAGATATAAAGGAGAGATATGGGAGATAAACAAAAGACGAAAACAGTAATAATCCTGATACTACGGCGAGCAGTATTCCTAATGGAGAAGAAATGTTGGATTTTGGTATGTGACTTTGCATTCTATCATCTGAAAATTACACTTTATATCAATATATTACATTGCCCAACAATATGTAATTTAAAGGATTTACATCCCTTCCATATTTCATTATTGTGTAGTGAAGATGCGGACCTGTTGACCTCCCCGAATTACCGAGATACCCTATTATATTTCCCCTCTCTACATTATCACCGGTCTTAACAGCGGCGGTTTCAAGATGTCCAAAGAGTGATATATAGCCATAACCGTGCTTTATCTTTACACAGGTCCCAAGGTGTCCCATCCTACCCACATAAATTACCTCACCTGATGCAGTTGCCACTACAGGTGTTCCCTTTTTATTTGCTATGTCTATACCATTATGGAAAGATCTTCTTCCTGTAAATGGGTCTCTTCTCCATCCAAAACCAGATGTTATTCTTCCCCATGTGGGCATAATAGACGGCGTATGTTCAAGTTGTTTCCTTGATCTTGCCAGATTAAGTTCGAGGTCAGAGAGGCTTTCTGCTTCTAACCTCTGTTCTCTTTCCATCCTTTCCAGTTTTTTATCCAGCATGATCACCTTATTATTCAGTACACAGGTTACATCGTTGTGCAGGTATCTGCCACCTGTTCCGAGCATTCTTACTTCCTCCTTTGAAGAAATGCTTAAAACAGTCCTCAAAATTTCATCTCGAAAAACTATTCTTGAGTGTTTCCTTTCAAGACTCTGTGTCATGCGGTCAATTTCCACAATCTTTTCCATATATGTATCCCTCTGGTGACTTAAGAACGAGTTATTGATCTTGATTATCACAGAATGTATAGCAGTTCCATAAGACCACAGCGAGAGTCCAAAAATAAAAATAAATGGCAGAAGCAGGGTACATATCTGCCATTTTGAAACAATAAAGGTCTTTCTTCCTATTATTATAGTCCATTTCTGCATATCTATAATCCCGATTGTGCGTATGCTCACCCCTGCACTTCTTTACTTTCCCTGTTTTGTTGCCGTGAGCATTTCCACTCAAAAATCCGCACAATATTTGATTGTATTATACAATATATTATACACCAAAAATTTAATTTTGTCAATACAAAAATTTAAAAATGTTTAGGCGATTATAAAACATTCTACACTAAGTTTAATCCTTATTGCTTTTTCCTGACAACTTTCCAGCATGCAGTGTTCTGTGTCAGGAGGTAACTCCTGACACCACGAGTTTGAGATTTTTAACAGGGACTCTTACGAGACTTAGATGAGAAGTTGAAGAAATTTTCTTCTGTCTCTTAAAGGTCTCTTACAAGTCACTGTTTTATTTTTCCCAACTTCTTTGTGTAAAATGTCTTATAATCACCAAAAAAAGCGGGGAACGGGACTCGAACCCGCGACGACCTGCTTGGCAAGCAGGCATTCTACCACTGAATTATCCCCGCAAGTGTATGTATTTTACCACAAATTTATAGTTTTGTCAAGTTTTTTTAAAATTTTTTTTCTTGACTTTTTGTCTATTCTATGGTAGAATAAAAAGCAATAAACCCTATACCAAAGACAATAGACCATAGACCCAAGACCACAGACCTGAAACAAAAACTTTAGGGCTTCACAAAACTAAGGGCTTCAAAACTGGGTTGACCCTGTTAAATAGAAGCGCTCTGGCATTTATTGTTGAGCTATTTAACGGGGTAAACGGTGAGGAAACTCGTAACGAAACTGGAAGCTTGAGACTTGAAAAATACAGTTCGTAAGGTCCCTATGGAGGCAAGCATCAAAAAATCGAGCTTCGTTACGAGCATCGATACCGATAAACAAGGGATGTAAGGGATTGCAAGGAGGTAGTAGGCAGGCCGTCGGTTGGGTCTGTGGTTAAGCTTTTAAAAAACGAAACCGAGAAGAGGAGTATTTATGGCGAGAAAGGCATTAGGTAAAGGCATTGATGCCCTTCTACCTGAGGCGAAAAAAGGATTCGAAGAGATAGAGGTTGACCGTATAGAAAATAATCCATATCAGCCGAGGAAGAAGATGGAATTTCTTAACGAGCTTGTCTCTTCTATAAAGGAAAATGGGGTACTTGAACCAATCGTTGTGAGGACTGTAGAGGATGGTTATGAGGTCATATGTGGCGAACGGAGACTTCTGGCGGCCAGACAGCTCGAAATGAAGTATATACCCGCGGTGATAAGAGAGGCATCGGACAGAGAGATGCTCGAACTTGCCCTCATAGAAAATCTGCAAAGGGAAAATCTGAATCCTCTCGAGGCGGCGGAAGCATATACCACGCTCATTAAAAGCTTCGGACTCTCTCATCAGGAGATTGCTAAAAGGGTAGGGAAAGACAGAGCAACGATTACAAATACCCTGAGAATTTTGACTCTTGAAGAAGAAATTAAGAATTTTATATGGAGCGGCAAACTGAGCGAAGGACATGCCCGGGCACTTCTATCCCTGAAACCGGGTAAGAAGCGAATAAAGGTTGCAAAACACATAGCGGAGTTGGGACTCTCTGTAAGAGAGACCGAGAAGATTGCAAAACAGAAGATATCTTCCTATCCTGATTTGGAGGATAAACTCTCCCAGTGCATTGGCAACCCTGTAAGAATAACGGAAGGCAAGAAAAAAGGGAAGATTGAAATTGAATTTTATGGAGAAGAAGATCTTTTACGAATAGTGAGGATGCTTATAGAGAAAACTTACATCCAGTAACGCTTTATGATTGACAATGGTCACTGGTCATTGGTCTTCTGTTTACTGCTCAACCAATTAACTATTTAACCAATCAACTATTCAACTAACAAACTAACAAACTAATCTCTCAACCCGGGGGGTCATATGCGTGGCATAATAGTGCTGTTTCTTATATTATTATTATGTCTGTTCTCCTGCTCTGTCAGAGAAACGACACCAATTATAAAGGTGACTCCTGAAGAGGAGGTAGTGCAGAGAAGGCCGGATACTGTGGAGATAGAGGTGGTATCTACTGTTCCAGAGGGTCAGATACAACTTGCGGAAACTGTGGAGACCAACGAGGAGGCCTTCGTGGGATTTTCTGTTCAGATAGGTGCATATTCGAACTATGAAAATGCCAGCAGATGTAAATTGGAAGCGCAGAAAAGGCTGTCGGAGGAGATTTTTATAGAGATTGAGGATTCCTATTACAAGGTCAGGGTAGGAAGGTATCCGGAAAGGGTATATACAGAAGGTATAAAAGACAAAATCAAGGGCTTCTTCCCGGATGCATTTATAGTAGAAAAGAAGTAGGTGTATTTGTTATGGTCAGGGTGATAATCTCTACAAGGAACAGGGATAAACTCACAGAGATAAAAGCTATACTTGACGGTCTCCCAATTGAGATCCGTTCGCTTGTTGATTATCCTTTTATTACGTCTATTGAAGAAGATGGCGCTACCTTGGCAGAAAATGCACTGAAGAAAGCCTCCTGTGTTCATAATGCGGTCGGTGGATGGTGTATTGCTGATGATACCGGACTTTTCGTAGATGTATTGGATGGAGCTCCCGGAGTGCATTCTGCGAGATTTGCAGGAGAGAAAGCCACTTACAGAGAAAACCGTGAGAAACTTCTTAATGCTCTTGAAGGCATTCCTTTCAAAAGGAGAACTGCAAGGTTTATATGCTGTGTAGCGCTTGTTGTTGATTCGAAGATGAAAGAGATATTTGAAGGAGGTGTTGAGGGCTATATAACAGAAAAAGAGATTGGCAACGGAGGATTTGGTTATGATTCAATATTTATGCTTCCCAAAATCGGTAAGACCTTTGCAGGACTCTCTTTTGATGAAAAAAACAAGATCAGTCATAGGGCGATCGCACTGCGGGAATTGAGGGTAAGACTCGAAGAACTGCTGTCAATGGTCAATAGGCAATAGTCAATGGTCCCGATGGAGTAGCTTCTGCACTCCACGGGATAAATCAATAGTTTACCCTGCCTGCCCTGTAGCGTTGGTGTACAGGGTGAAATGCGAACTTGTGAGCTATTTCATCGGGGTCAATGGTTATTATGGGGTTTCTTAGATTTACATGGATAGACTTCATTGACATACTCGTAATAGGTGTAGTTATCTATTACTTCCTGAGGTTTATACGGGGTACAAGGGCACTCCAGATGATGGCGGGTCTCATAAT
>JAYENM010000350.1:0-6987 GCA_034722095.1 Caldifarciminota bacterium
CGGGAAAGAGAAAAGGAGAGTGAAGATGAGAGATTTGA
Source organism: Caldifarciminota bacterium (assembly GCA_034722095.1). Taxonomy (GTDB): domain Bacteria; phylum Hydrothermota; class UBA3073; order UBA3073; family UBA3073; genus UBA3073. Next base: position 39 of record JAYENM010000350.1, read on the forward strand.
GGTGAGAGAAATTGCTTTGCCTCTTCAATCTCTTTAATATTCCTCTGGTAAAGAATAGTCGCAAGAATAGATGAAATCCCAAGCTGCTTTTCAAGATGGGAGGTATTCGGTCGGTCTTTTATCTTCCACTTCTTCATTCCTTAAATATACTACAAAATTTCCATTTTGTCAAGGAAAAAGTGAGATAGGAATCCCTGATTCTGTTTTATTTTATATGCACTTTTTTCCTTGACAATCCCTTATTTTTGTTGTATAATTAGCAAGTATACAATTTCTGTTACTTTTTATCATAAAAACTATGGAGAAGATTATACCTGTTGCTATAGAAGACGAGATGAAACGCTCATATATAGATTATGCTATGAGCGTTATTGTATCAAGGGCAATCCCTGATGTAAGGGATGGCCTAAAACCTGTACATAGAAGGATTCTTTATGCAATGCACGAACTTGGGCTCACTCCTGACAAACCCTTCAAAAAGTCTGCGACCGTGGTTGGTGAGTGTTTTGTTAGAGACACTCTTGTTGTTACATCAAAAGGACTGGTTCCAATTCAGGATATAAAAAGAGGAGACTTAGTCTATACCCAGAATGGGACCGAGCAAGTTACCGAGCTATATGAAATGCCTGAAAGAGAACTCATTAAGATACATCTTGAAAATGGTTCCTATAACACAACAACAAAATCCCAGCAGTTCAAGATTATAGACGAAAATCTCGAGTTTAAATGGAAAGAGGCAGAAGAACTTACAGAAAATGATTATATTGTAATGAGGTCAGTTTTTCCTGATATTAAAGAATATCTTTTCCTTCCATCCCTTAATGGGAAGACGCTATCCTTGAATGAAAATATAGGGTATTTACTGGGGCAGTTAATATCCGATGGCTGGATTGAAAGAGGATATAATAGAGGCAAAGGACTAAGGGTGGGCTTTTGTTCTTCTTCAAGGGGGGTGATTAAAAAAATCCAAAAGGTCTTAGAAAAAGAGTTTGGTTATAAGGCAACAATAGAAGAAAAAAACAGTGATAAATTTAAGACAATTTATTCATTGAGAATAAATAGGGAAAAGATTAATGACTACATTGTATCAGTTTTTGGTTTAGAAAATGTTTATGCTGAAGCAAAATTTATCCCGCGAGGGATATTCAATTCACCCAAAAATGTCATTTTTTCTTTTATAAGCGGTTTGATAGATGGGGATGGCTCTGTCCATAAAAAAAGAAATGCAATTCATTACGGCTCAACATCGGAGAGGTTGATTGACAGATTGATGCTTCTATTGGAGTGTTTTGGGATAATCGGAAGGAAGTATAAGGCAAAAATTACAAAAAAAGGGGGGGGAATTTGTGGTAAAGTGGTAGGAGGAAAACATCCCTTTTATTCTGTGGAGTTTGAAGGGATAAACGCTGGTTTATTGGCCTCTATGCTTGAACTTTTGGATGAAGAGAAGAGTAGAAGATTAAAAGAAATTATTTCAAACAAATATATATCTAACAAATACGATGTTATTCCATTTGCCGGCGGGGCAATCTTTGAAGAACTGAGTAGATGTCACATTGATTCTGGTTGGTATTTAGGAGTCGATGGCAAAAAATTCAGGATGGGAATAAAATATCCAACAGGTTGCAAAATACGATACTCAAGGGACCTTAAAGATAAAAATCTTGGCAAAACACAGATTGAGAACTGGCAGATAAGAGAGAAACTTAACAAGATAGGGTCACCTTTGTCAGAGACTCTTGATGAAATTTTTCAAAATGGATTATACTTTTTAAGAGTAAAAAAGGTAGAAAAGGTTTCTGCACAAAAAACTTTTGATATTCAGGTAGAGAATGCCCATGAGTTTATTGCCAATGGTATGCTTTCACATAACTGCCTCGGTAAGTTTCATCCGCATGGTGACCTCGCTGTCTATGACGCAATCACGAGAATGGTACAGGACTTTTCCCTGCGTTATCCGCTTATAGATGGCCAGGGGAATTTTGGCTCAATAGATGGTGACGCTGCAGCAGCATACAGATACACGGAGATAAGGCTTTCGAAACTTGCACTATATCTTCTCAGGGATATAGAGAAAAACACCGTCGATTTCGTTCCCAACTTTGATGGAAGATTGAAAGAGCCCGTTACTCTGCCTGCTTTTTTTCCCAATCTTTTGGTAAATGGGGTATCTGGTATTGCTGTTGGTATGGCAACCAATATCCCTCCCCATAACATGGGAGAAGTTATAGATGCACTTATTGCGCTTATAGAAGATCCAGATACTGATCCACTTTCGTGTATCAAGGGACCTGATTTTCCAACAGGCGGGATAATAGTTGGAAAGAAAGGCATTGTTGACTATGTGCTTACAGGGAAGAGTAAGGTTGTGGTAAAGGCAAGGGCTACAGTTGAGAAAACCAAAAAGGGCAAAGCAATATGTATAACCGAAATACCCTATCAGGTAAATAAATCCATCCTCATAGAGAGAATAGCGGGCATCATAAAGGAGAAAAAGATAGAGGCGGTCACTGTCCTGCGAGATGAGTCCGACAGGAAAGGGATGAGGATCGTTATTGAACTTAAGAAGACGGCAAATGAAGACCTTATATTAAACAATCTCTATAAGCATACCCAAATGAGAACCACATTCGGTGTAAATCTTCTTGCTCTCAAATCAGGTGTGCCTGTTACTCTTCCTCTAAAAGAGATGCTCACCTCGTTCCTTGAATATAGATACGACGTAGTGGAGCAAAGAACAAAATTCGAACTGGAAGGGGCAGAAAAGAAGGCACATATACTAGAAGGATTAAAGATCGCTGTAGATAACATCGATGAGGTCGTGAATATCATAAAAAAGTCAAAGACGACAAAAGATGCAAAAGACAACCTAATGACAAGGTTCAGCTTAACAGATGTGCAGGCGCAGGCAATACTTGATATGAAACTATCAAGACTGGTAGGTCTTGAAAGGGAGAAACTGCAAAATGAGTATATGGGAATCATAAAAGAGATAGAGAGACTTCGTCTCATACTCTCATCAAAGAGGGGAATTTACGAGGTAATAACGAGAGAACTACTGGATGTGAAAGAGAAGTTTGCTGACAAAAGACGCACAGAGATTATAGAAGATGAAGAAGAGGAGTTTGTCCAGGAGGACCTTATACCCAATACAGATGTCGTGATTATGTTGACTAAAAAAGGGTATATAAAGCGGTGCCCGTTGGATACTTACAGAACACAGGCAAGAGGAGGATATGGCACATCTGGAATAAAACTTACTTCAGAAGATGTTGTGTCGCAGGTCGTTGCTACCACAAATCATGTAAAACTCATTCTATTTACAGAAAAAGGTAAGGCATTCAATCTCAAGGCATACGAGATACCTGAAATGAGCAGGACGTCACGTGGAAGGTCAATCAACAACCTGCTCGGTCTATCGGATGATGACAGGGTGATAAGTGTTATGTCTCCCAGTAGTGACATTCATGCTGTCTTTATCACAACGAAGTTTGGTATAATCAAGAAGGTAGCTATAGAAAAACTTCGCAACATCAGGAGGAATGGTGTAATAGTGGTAAAATTGAAGAAAAATGATATTATGATAGGGGTTGAGGGAGTATCCAAAAACAAAGAAGTTCTTCTTGTTACAAAAAATGGTAGGGCATCCAGAATAAATGAAAATGAGGTGCGAATGATGGGCAGATCTGCCCAAGGTGTGATTGGGATGCGCCTTAAAAAGAATGATTATATAGTGACCCTTGTCTCTCCAGGTAAAACGAGCTGCCTCTTTACTGTCACAGAGGACGGTCACGGGAAGAAAGTAAAAGTTCAGAAGATCAGAAAGACCAGGAGAGGAAGCAAGGGGGTGGTTCTGGTTAAAGGCACTGTGGCAGGTGTTGTTCCTGTTGATGATGATTCAGAAGTAATCTGTGTTACACAAAACGGACAGGTCATCAAGATAAAATTAAAAAGAGTGAGAATTATGGGGAGGGCTGCAAAAGGGGTAAAGATCATATTTCTAAAAGAAGACGATAAGGTCGTAGCGGTGGATAGGGTGGATAAGGAATAGGAAGAGCATTGGGGAGTCAGGTAATCAGTTATCAGTGATCAGGTCATTGTAGGGACAGGGTACATCCAGGGTAAGAGCAACCTCCTCAGGCTGTGCAAAAAGTAGGGATCTGGTAGCCACAGCTGTAGGGGTTTAATGCATTAAACCCCTACAAGCAAATAGAAGATGCTGTTTTGGATTCAATTTGCGCAACTTATCCCCAGGATCCGCAGGGAAAAGTTGCGACTACCATGTTGAAATTTGACTTTTTGCACAGCCTGTCCTGGTTGCGAGAAAATCAGAGTATCGGCTAATCAAGATACCAGAGTAATCAGTTATCGGTAATCTGTCTCTAAGGATGTCGATTTATGGATTGGATAGGATTTCTCTGTGCGATCGCTGTATTGTTGGTCGTATCAAGGAAAAACCTGGCACTTGCGCTATTTTTGGGTGGGATAACACTCGGTTTTTTTACTCTCTCTCCTTTTCAATTGGGTACAGAGATTCTGGGAACACTGAAAGATCCCTCTATAGTCCTGCTGGCAATTGCAGTGGGAATAATCCCATTGATTGGCGGGGTTATGAAAGAGGGGGGAGAGATAGACGGATTGATAAATAATTTCAGAGTTGGCAAAAAGGCATTTCTTGCACTTACGCCTGCCTTAATGGGTATGCTACCAATGCCGGGAGGCGCCCTCCTTTCTGCCCCTATGGTCGAAGAGGCAGGAATTGGCACAGATGAAAAGACAAAGGTCGCAATAAATGTGTGGTTCAGACATCTCTTCATCCTTATATATCCTCTCGCTCCTGCCCTTATTGCGTCAACAAAGATTGTAGAACTCACCGTTTATGATGTTATACCATGGCTGGTGCCCGAATTTCTTATTGCGTCTCTTGCAGGTTATGTATTTTTTCTACGACGCATAAAGGGAAATATTGATTATGTTTCCCCATTTTCACTCAAAAATCTGCTTATACCATTGTGCGTTGTCCTTGCCGCTCCCATCCTGGATTTTGCCTTGCGGTTTCTATTAAATTTCCCTATAAAGGAGACTGCCACTGTAATCGCGGTTCTCTTCTCTTTTGCATTATCCATCATCTTCAGTTCCAGAAAGCTTGCTTTGAAGAGGATAGTGCTCAGAGCAAGGCCATGGAATTTTACATTCATAATACTGGGGATGTTTATCTTTTTAAACATCTTTATCGCTTCGGATACGGCATCGCGGGTGGCGTCTCTCTCGCTCTCGGGCCCTGTTCTTTGTGTGATTGCTGGATTTCTCCTCGGATTGACCACAGGCAGAGTTCAGCTGCCGGCGTCCATAATATTACCCGTTTATCTCGCTTCTTACGGTTCAATCTCACCACTCGTGTTTTCTATAACCTATTTCAGCATATTCTGGGGATATATTATATCCCCTGTGCATCCCTGTATTGTTGTATCGCTTGAATATTTCAATACCCGAATGAAGGACTTCTATCTTCGCATACTTCCACCTACCGCTATTATTTTCTTCTTAATACTCATAACATCGTTTTTCCTTATTCCGTGATGTTGATGTAGGGACAGGGCTTGACTTCGGCGAGCATTTCGTCCCGAGGCTCAATACCGAGGGGCTCAGTCGAGTCGTCCCTGTCTGAGATAGTGCAATTTACCACAAAGACCACAAAGCCCACAAAGAATAAAGAATTTCGTGCCGTCGGGAGTTACCTCTCATATCCATACGGATCCTGTGGACGAGTCTGTGACCCGATGGCGATCCAGCTGTGTCAGCCTGCCTACCGCAGGCAGGGAGGTAACTCCTGACACCATGATTCTAACTACAATCTACAATCTGAAATCTAAAATCTCTTATTGTTCTTTGTGCCTTTGTGGTGAAAAAGGAGGTCTTATGCAATTATTTCTGTTACCCTTAATATTCCTTGCATCGGAGATAAAACTCCCCAAAGTGGAAACAGGGGATATGTCTCTTGAGGAAGCAATAAAAAGAAGGAGATCGGTACGAAGTTATGAGAAAACGGAACTCACACTACAACAGCTCTCTCAACTCCTGTGGGCTTCACAGGGCATTACGGATTCTGTGAGGGGATTTCGTTCTGCTCCATCTGCAGGTGCCCTCTATCCCCTCAAGGTATATCTCATCAAGAGAGATGGTATCTTTGAATACATACCATCTTCACATTCAATAGTAAAAAAGGTGGATGGTGATAAAAGAGGAGAACTTTGTAAGGCGGCGCTATGGCAAAGTTTTATAAAGGAGGCGCCTGTAAGTTTTGTCATAACCGCCATATACGAACGCACAACGGTAAAATACAGGGAAAGGGGTATAAGGTATGTGCATATAGAGGTGGGCCACTCTGCCCAAAATATCCACCTTGAGGCAATTGCTTTGGGGCTCGCATCCGTCCCTGTTGGTGCATTCAAGGATGACGAGGTAAAAAAGGTGTTATCCCTTCCCCCCTCCGAAGAACCACTGTATATAATTCCTGTGGGATATGCAAGAGGACAGTGACGGATTTTTCCCCTTGACAGGTGGGAAAAAATGTAGTAGAAAATCAGGGTCAGGCTCAACTATTTGCATATTTTCCCTCATTGATTTTCTTGACCGCCATCTCAATCCCTTTATACTGGATGTAACAAGGTCGGGTCTTTAGATTTCAGTTTTTATCTTCAGTCTCTGCTTGGGCTCTAAAGAAGTCACAACTTAGAATCTATCTCTCCCAATTGTCATACCTCAAAAGTCCTAAAGAACCCAAAGCCGGCTGAACTTCTTCTACGAGAATTCGATAATTGCACAATTGAGCAATCATCGAACGAACTTTCTTGCATTGCAAGAGCGGCGATCTGTTTAAGCGACTTGATTTATCTCTCCTCGTGAACTTCCTGTCCCTGCAGTGTGGGTCTTGATTTCTATCACTCAC
>JAYENM010000351.1:0-6834 GCA_034722095.1 Caldifarciminota bacterium
AAAAGAAAAAACAAAAGATGAACATCGAACATCGAACCACGCTTGGCGTGGTTGAATGGGAAATGATGAAGAATCAGAGGTCGGAAGTTGGAGGTCAGAGGATTAGAGGATTAGAAGATTGGAATTATGGAAGATTAGAATGCTGGAATGCTGGAATACTGGAATGCTGGAATACATTGCTCGGACATTAAAAGTCGAGTAACCCTGAACCCCTGAACCCCTGAACCTTGAACCTTGAACTCTGAACCCCTGAACCCCTGAACCTTTGTTTCTCATTTGGTGTTTGTTCAAAGGTCTCACAATGACATAAGCACACTGTATGTCCGCTCTATTATATCCATCAACTCTTCTTCTGTTAAACAGAGCGGAAGAAAGAGATAGACGATGTCCCCCAACGGACGAAGGAGCAATCCTTTTTTCAGCCCTTTTTTATAAACTTTAAGCCCTATCCTGTCTTCAAAAGGAAATGGTTTTTTGGTTTGTCTATCCTTTACAAGCTCAAACGCAGCCACCATTCCTATATATCTTACATCACCCACAATCGGAATTTCTCTAAATTTTTGGATGGCCTGATGAAAGGTTGAAATCCTTGCTGCCGTGTTTTCCAGGGTGTTCTCTTTTTCAAAAAGCTCTAAAGATGCGAATCCTGCGGCCGTGCTTAACGGATTTGCCGTATAGGTATGCCCATGATAAAAAGTTTTGTTTTTGCTATAGTCTGCGTAAAACGCTTCATAGATTTTATCCGTTGTCAGTGTAGCGGCAAGGGGGAGGGTCCCGTTGGTTATCCCTTTTGAAAGGCACATGAAATCCGGCTTCACTCCGGCATGCTCAACAGCGAACATTTTTCCTGTCCTGCCGAAACCTGTGGCTACCTCATCCACGATCAGATGTATATTGTATGCATCGGCAAGTTCCGCAACCCTTTTAAGATATTCAACAGGATAGATAATAAATCCCCCTGATCCCTGCATCAGGGGCTCAAGGATAATCCCTGCGATTTCGTTGCTATGTTCGTTAAGAAGTTCCTCTAATGGATCCACACACTCTATGGCGCAAGTTTCTCGCTGCTTAGCGAATGGACATCGGTAACAGTAAGGAGACGGTATCTTAAATGCCGGAAAAAGGAGGGAGGCAAATGTTTGATGAAAGATTGAGACTCCGCCAACGCTCATTGCTCCAACAGTGTCGCCGTGATACCCGTTTTCAAGCCCGATAAATTTCTCTTTTTTGGGCTGCCCTTTATTTTTCCAAAACTGGAATGACATCTTCAGCGCCACTTCACAGGAAGTGGAGCCATTGTCTGAGTAGAAGACTTTGCTAAGGTTCTCAGGGGAACATTGAACCAGATTTTCTGCAAGCAATATTGCATTCTTGTGGGTAAATCCGGCAAAGAGAACATGACCAAGCTCGGAAAGCTGTTTCTTTATCGCAGATTGGATATAGGGATGATTGTGTCCGTGCACATTACACCACCAGGAAGAGATGGTGTCATAATAGACATTTCCTTCATGGTCGTAAAGACGGCAACCCTCCCCCTTTTCAATCAGGACGGGATACTCTTTTTCATAATCTTTCATCTGCGTATAAGGATGCCAGAGATATCTTCTGTCTTTTTCCAATAGGTCAAAATTTATCATATTGCCCGAAGTATCCTTTCTCCAATAGGTTCAAATTCATCGATTAACGCCTCCATTGAATCGACTTTGGATAGCGAGCCAAACGATGGTATTTTTCCTGTCTTGGAAATAATCTTTCTATTATCCTCTTCTATTATCTTGTCCCCTTTGCCTGCAAAATTAAAAACCATCCCAAGCAGATCCATATCTCTTTTTCTCAGAGCTTCGATTGTAAGAAGAGTATGATTGATTGTGCCCAGACCGCTATGTGTGACGATCAAGACGGAGATCGCAAGATCCGCCACAAGATCGATCAGAAGGCGATCTCTGGTAAGGGGAACCAGCACGCCACCCACCCCTTCGACTATAAGAAAATCGTGTTTTCGAACAAGAGTCTGGTAACTTTCCATAATTTTATCTATGTTAATCTGCTGCCCTTCCAGTTCTGCGGCAAGATGCGGAGAGGCCGGAAAATCAAATGTATATGGGTGTAAAAGCGAAGGGGGATCAAGTTCTTCTTTTTTTCTTCCAAGCATCGAGAGGCAATAATCGATATCATCGGAAGTGTTTTTATTGCCGGTGCTTACCCATTTTTGAATCCCGACGTTAATTCCTTTACGGCTCAAGTACCGGGCCAGGCAGCCGCATATAACTGTCTTGCCTACGCCGGTATCGGTGCCTGTAACAAATAGACTTTTATTTTTCATAGACATTCCACGAGACCTTTGCAAAACATCCCATTTTGCCCGATTACTGCGTTAGACTCAAATTTCAATCCTCGAAATGTTCAATATATATTCCTCCGGTTGAAATTTTCGCCTTCTTTGTACTCGAACAAAATTGAACATTTTTCAAAGGTCTCTCCACATGGCTGGCTGCACATAAAAAAACCTGACAACTTGTCTTTATTGCCCCAAACCTTTTGATATAAGCATTTTCAGCCTTTTTAAGGTGTGCCGGAGTAAACAGAATTTTGCCTCCGTTTCTTTTAATGTTTACTCCGGTATATTTTATTGTCTTTAACAGCTCAAGGATGCTCTCATGTCTCCTTGTTAACACGGTTTCGCTTATTTTGACACTTTTAAAAACCGTGCGCAAAAGAGATTCTACATCATCATGCTGCATAAAATATTGCGCCGCCATATTTACTTTTCCTGGATATAGATCATTCATTATTTCATAAAGTTCATAGAATGTCTCAGGACCCATCATTGAAAAAATAATCATTCCTCTGTTAGTGAGCAACTCATTGTAGTGCTCCAACCCTTTCTTTAAATCCGTAAACCATTGAAAGGTGGAATTTGAAGTAATCAGATCATATTTTTTTCCGGTTTCCGGAATAAACTCCTCCGCATCATCAACAAACAGTCGGAACCTTTTTTTCTTGTTTAATTTGCGAGCAGCGACAGAGATCATATCAGCCGAGAAATCTATAGCTGTAATGTCGGCTGACGGGAACCTTTCTTGCAGCATCTTCGTGTAATTCCCTGTCCCGCAACCGATTTCAAGGATATTCTGAAAGAGATGAGGCCCTGTTGAATCGATAAGTCTGACAGCAACCTCTTTCTGGACAGAAGCATATTGATCGTAGGTGGAGGCAGCCTTTGAAAATGAATTTTTTATCCTTTGTTTATATCCCAACATAATCTTTTTTTAAAATCCGGTTCAAGAAACGGGAGATGTCCGCTTTTTTCAAAAATAACGATCCCGGGGAAAGAGATGTTCTCCGCTATCTCAACTATTCCGGAACAAGGCGCAATCCGGTCTTTTGCCCCATGGATAATCCTTACAGGACTTTCTTTCAGCGTGGCGGTTTTAAGTCTCTGTTGCATCAGGTAATCGAGCCCTTTCAAAAGGAATTCCAGATCAAACATCTCTATATAGGACGGGAACAGATGTTCTTTAAACCATGCAAGGTCATTTTTTTGTCCCATAAAGCAATTTCTGTAAAACCGATTCAGATATAATCTGCGATCCTTTATTAAAAGGCCGATCTGGGAATCGATTTCTTTCTTTGGGTAGCTTTTTCTCATAGAAATCAAAAGGATCTCCTGCACGAATTCCCTGCCATATTTCTCTAAAAAATTGACAGCTAAAAATCCGCCCATTGACCACCCTAAGAGCGAGACTCTTTTTATATCTTTTTCAACAAGCGCGCTCATAAGGTCTGAGCTGAAATGCTCCAGGTCGTTTATCTCGGGAAGAATATAATTAAAATCAAGATTGAGCGGCTCAAATATTCTTGCGTCAAACCCCCATCCGGGAATCAATACGAGAACTTCGGAATACCCCCTATTTAGATATCTGAATCTGTTTAAACGCATGCTTCAACACATCCGCAACCTTTTTAAGGTCGTCTTCCGAATGATTACAGGTAATGGAAAACCGGATACGAGCCTTTCCTGCAGGGACAGTAGGCGGACGCACGGCAAGAGCAAAAATGCCATTTTCATAAAGGTTCTTTGCGATAGTCAATACAGCGTAATTTTCACCCACAAGAACAGGCGCGATCTGGGCGTTCCCCGTGACATTAAGGCTGTTTTCTTTTAAGAGAGATCTAAAATATTTGGCCTTTTCCAGCAGGGCAGATCTCCGGATCGGTTCTTCCGCCAGCATCTTTATCCCCCCGATATTTGCTCCAATAACAGAAGGGGGAAGCGCTGTTGAATATATGAAACTTCTTGCTCTGTTAATACAATAATCGATTAGTCTCGCTGATGCCGCAGCATATGCGCCGTAGCTTCCAAGCGCCTTTCCGAATGTCCCCATGATAATATCAATCTTTTTGGTCAATCCATATTTTTCGGCAAGGCCCGCTCCTTTTTCTCCAATAATTCCGACAGCGTGGGCCTCATCAAGCATGAAAAGGGCATCATACCTTTCTTTTAATTCCACCATCTCTTTTACTGATGCCATGTCTCCGTCCATACTAAACAGAGATTCGGTAACAATAAACGCTTTTTTGAATCTTTTTCTTTCCCTTTTCATCAACGTTTCAAGGTGCTCAAGGTCGTTATGTCGAAAACGGAAAAATCGCGCGCCCGAAAGGCGAATCCCGTCTATGATACTTGCGTGGTTAAGACGATCAGAGAATATAACATCCTTTCTGTCACATAAGGCTGATATAAGGCCGATATTTGCCAGATAACCGCTTCCAAAGAGCAATGCCCGCTCTTTGCCTGCGAAATCGGCTGTCATTTCTTCAAGCTGATGGTGGATAGAGAGATCGCCACTCATGAGCCTTGAAGCAGAAGAACTCGTTCCGTATTCCTTGAGCGCCTTTTGACTCTCTTCAAGAAGCCTGGGATGGCCTGCAAGACCAAGATAGTCGTTGGAGGAAAAGTTCAGATATTCTACATCATTTATGCATACCCGACCCGACCCGGCAGGCCGCAGAGGTTTGAGTGCCCGTAGCAGATGCTGCTTTTTTCGTTCATCCAGGTACTCATCTAACCATTCCATAACTTTCTTATCTCCGATACCATACCGAGGTCTTCTTCAGGAGACCTCCCTTTTACAGTAAGATAGCCTCCGATCATCATACCATTTGCGCCGGCCATAAAGGCCAATCCCTGGAAGTCTTTTAAAACCGATTCTCTGCCGGCTACTATCCTTATTGTCCTGTTGCCTGTGATTAAGCGAAATATTGCGATAGTTCTCAGAATTTCTGCTATTGAAATGTTTCTTGTTCCTTCAAACGGCGTTCCTTTCAAAGGAACAAGTATATTGATCGGAATTGAATCAACATCGAGTTCCTTTAATGTGAGCGCCATGCTGATCCGGTCTTCTTCGCTTTCACCCAGCCCTATAATCCCGCCGCTGCATACTTCAAGGCCGGACTCTCGGACCGCCCGTATTGTCTTGATTCTGTCATCAAATGTATGGGTAGTGACAATATTGGGATAGAACTGTCGAGATGTCTCAATGTTGTGATGATATCGGTTAAGCCCGGCATTTTTTAGAAGAACAAGAGATTTTGTATCGAGTATGCCGAGAGAGGCGCAAGAACTTAGTCCGATTTTTTCCTTTATAGTGGTTATCACTTCAGCAATCTTTTCTACCTCTTGCGGGCTGGGTCCCTTTCCGCTGGTAACAATAGAAAACCTCTCCGCCCCGATCTCTTTTGCCCTTTTTGCTTCGGCTATCAATTCATCTTTGCTCTTTAACGGGTATACAGAAATTTTTGTGTTATAATAAATTGATTGCGCGCAAAATCTGCAATCCTCGCCGCAACGGCCTGATTTGGCATTGGTGATACTGCACAGCTCAATTTTTCCTCCTGCCCGGCGTTCCCTTTCCTCGTTGGCAAGCAAGATCAACTGCCAGGTAGAGAGTTTCTGAAAATCCTGCAATTTTCTATACATATTTTAATAATCCAAAAGAGTATGTAACTATTCAGCCACAGATCTACGCTGATCATCACTGATATTTTGTAACTGCTCAGGTTGTCATGTTCACAGTTCAGGGTTCACAGTTGTTTCGTCTGCGGCGGGGTAATATTTTTCATATTGCTTGAGATAGTTAATGAGATCATGAACGGTATCAGCTATGCGCATTGTACCACACGTCCCAAACCGTTCAGTTCTCAACAGTTAACCTTGAACTTTGAACTTCTGAACCGTGAACGGTTCTTTGTATTTAAACCTATCTGCGTTCATCTGTGTAAATCTGTGGCTGAATAGTTGCTAACTTTTTAATATACTACACTTAGTATAAAATGCAACTATCATCGAGTTCCTGAATCTACCATCTAAAAGTGATGATGGAATCTTCGACTTGCCTTAAGCTAATAATTTATGTTAAGTTAATAAGTTAACAGCAGTCTATCTATAGGGGACTGAAAAAAGATGAACATCGAACACCCGCCGTGCTCGCGCCCGGTCGCGGCAGGTCGAACGTCCAACATCGAATTTTGAATAAGGTATTCTGCTAATTTATAAACTGGCGGAGCGGAGCGACATCATTATTCGACGTTGGATGTTCAATGTTCGATGTTGGACGTTCATCTTTTAAAACGACCCGACACCTAACACTTAACACATAACACCTTAGGGAATATGTACTCACTTATTGACTATAATTACGATCTTCCTGAGGAGTTTATTGCGCAAAAGCCGGCAGACAAAAGAGATCAATCAAAGCTGTTATTTTTGCGTCGTAATACAGGAGAGGTGTCGCATTATCTGTTTTATGAGCTTTACGACTTTCTTTTGCCGTC
>JAYENM010000352.1:0-6827 GCA_034722095.1 Caldifarciminota bacterium
TGTGCAAACAGGTTCATCCTTGAGAGATACTATGACCTTGGAAATAAGGTAAGGGATATAAACTACAGAGGAGCAAAGATTGCGAGGGCCGTGGCAGGTAAATCGCGGTTCGTTGCAGGAGCAGTTGGACCACTCACAAGACCTTATGAATCAACGCTAACTCCCTTAAAGGGAGAAAGATTGGAAATATTTAAGGATCAGATACTCCCACTGATAGATGGAGGTGTTGACATTATTATATTTGAGACGATGGCAGATATAGAAGAGCTAAAAGATGCCATCTCTGCATTGAGAGAGATAAACAAGAAATTTCCATTCATCGCTCAACTGTCATTTATGGACGATGGAAAGACCCTCCTCGGCGTAGATGCAGTCCTGGCTGTAAGGGAACTTACAGGAGTAGAGATCATAGGTGCAAACTGTGGAAGTGGGCCTCGGGGGCTCTACAGGACAGTGAAAAGGATGAGCCACGCCACAGATGCTATCCTCTCTGTACAACCGAACGCAGGATATCCTGGTTTTGTAAATGGGAAGTTTATATATCCCGCAACCCCTGAATACTTTGCAGAATATGCCAGAAGGTTTGTGAATATTGGGGTGACAATCTTGGGAGGATGCTGTGGTACCACGCCAAGACATATAAGGTGCGTGAAAGAAGCGGTATCGAGAATGCGGCCAGGCCCTCGCAAGTTGGTAACTATAAAGATACCCAAAAAAGTAAAAAAAAGAGAGGTATCTATCTCTACGTCACTCAAGTCGAAATTGAAGAAGAAGTTCGTTTATACAATGGAGATAGATCCTCCAAGAGGGGTGGAACTGGATAAGGAACTCGCTATGGCGAGATTATTCAAAGAACTTGGAGGTGATGCAATAAATATCGCCGATAATCCAATGGCGAAACTTCGTATGAGCCCTATCCCACTTGCCTACTATGTAAGAAATGAAATAGGACTTGACTGTATACTTCACTTCACCTGCAGGGATAAAAACATACTTGCGCTTCAGTCTGAACTTCTCGGAGCCCATGCACTCGGCATACAAAATATCCTTGCACTTGCTGGAGACCCCCCATCTGTGGGGGATTACCCATTCGCCGTAGCAGTATTTGAGATAACTGCGAAGGAACTGGTAGGAATGGTACACTCACTCAATAAGGGATACGACAGGCTCGGGAATCCACTTCTTGGCAACACCAATCTCTTTGTGGGCATTGCCTCACCCATAAAAGATGTTGACCCTCAGAGAATATGGGAGAAGATAAATCTTGGAGCGGGTTTCATACAGACGCAACCAGTCTTTGACATAGACCTGCTTCGAAAATTTATCTCCTTCAATTTTGGAATTCCTGTTATAGCAGGACTCCTTCCGCTCCACTCAATAAGACAGGCAGATTACTTTGCAAATGAGGTCCCGGGCATGTATATTCCGGAAGAGATAATAGAGAGGATGAGAAAGGGAAAGAGTGGGATAGACATTGCAAGAGAACTTCTCTCAGAGATAGAAAAGTTATGCCAGGGTGTATGCATAATGCCGGGTAGAAGATACGAACTCGTAAGAGAGCTGATGAAATAATATGTCCAAAGGATCCGTTGCACAGCATCCGTTCCGCAGGATCCGTATGGAATGGATACGGAAAAGAAACTTTACCCCGTTAGATATGAAATTATCTCATAGGGTAAACAATATCTAAATCCCAATTTTCCAAATTCTTCCAGACAAGCCGGGATCGTTTGGAATTTATGATTTGGGATTTGTTTAGAGTTTCGGATTTAGGATTTTTAGAACGGGGGGTAAAATGCAAACATATGCCTATGGTTTTCCAAGACTGGGCAAAAATAGAGAGTATAAAAAGATCATAGAAAACTACTGGAAAGGAAGGAGTTCAGAGGATGAACTCCAGATAAATATCAATAGGCTCGATAAAGAGAGATTGTCTACCTATGAGGAATATGTAGATATGTTCCCTGTAGGCGAAATGACACTTTATTGTAACATGCTCGACACTGCTATCATGGTAGGGCTTTATGATTGCAAAGACCTGCATAAATACTACTCCCTTTGCAGGGGGGAGAATGCATTAGAACTGACCAAGTGGTTCAACACTAACTATCATTATCTCGTCCCGGAATTTGCGGGGTTTTCGCCGTCTAATTTTACTATGAGATGGAATAAGCCAAAAGAGGCCCTCCAGGTTCATAAAAAGGGCATCCCGTATCTTATAGGTCCCTTTACATTCCTGAAGCTCTCCAAAGGAATCCCAGAGAGACGGTTTGGTGATTATCTCTTCAACCTTATAGATGTGTATAAAGAGATAATCCGTGATTTTGACGAGGTGCACATTGACGAACCTGCGTTTGTGACAGATATTAGCGAAAAAGATGTCAAACTTATAAAGGATGCTTACAAGAGACTTGACACAGGAAACATTTGTCTGTTTACATACTACGATAGCGTTGATTTCCTGAATGTTTTATACGAACTACCCGTAAAGGCTCTCGGGCTCGATTTCATTAGTAGCGAAGGGAATCTAAAATATATTGAAAAACATGGCTTCGCAAGCGATAAGTATCTTATTGCTGGTATTGTAGATGGCAGAAATGTCTGGAAAACAGACATCGAGTGGGCAACCAATCGCTTAAAACATCTCTTTAAATTTTCCCGCAATCTTGTGGTCTCCAATTCATCTCCACTCTATCACCTACCCATAACTATAGAGGGAGAGGAGTTGCACAGAAGGCTCTTAAATAGACTCGCCTTTGCAAAGGAAAGGCTATATGAGTTGAAACTGATTGCATCCTGCCTTGAAGGAGATTATAATGAGAATTACAATGCCGGGGTAGGTGATTTTGGAATGAATAAGAAAGTGAGAGAGCGTGTGAAGAATCTCTCTCCAAAGGATTTTGAAAAGGAGACCCCGTATCTTGAAAGGGCCGCAAAACAAAAAAAACTTCTCTCCTTTCCCCTCTTTCCCACCACCACTATAGGAAGTTTCCCTCAGACCAAGGAGATCAGGGAGAAAAGAAAGGACTTCAAAAGAAACAATATCTCAAAGGAGGAATATAACTACTTCATAAGAGAAAAGATATGTGATGTAATTAGGTTTCAGGAGGATTCTGGCCTGGATGTGCTGGTTCATGGAGAATTTGAAAGGACGGATATGGTTGAGTTCTTTGCCTTAAAATTGCGTGGAATTGCGACAACAAAGAACGGTTGGATTATCTCTTACGGCACGAGAGGCTACAGACCCCCAATAATCTATGGAGATATCTCAAGACCGAAACCCATGTCTGTAGACGAGATAACTTTTGCACAGAGCCTTACAAAAAAGCCTGTAAAGGCAATATTAACAGGACCTATTACTATGATTGCATGGAGTTTTGTGAGAGAGGATGTTCCCATAAGAGAAGTTGCCTACCAGATTGCACTGTGCCTTAGGGACGAAATAAAAGACCTTGAAAGAAGCGAAATAAGAATAATACAGATAGATGAACCAGCATTCAGGGAGAGGGCACCAATCAAAAGAAGGAACTGGAATGAATACTTTGACTGGGCAATAAAATCCTTTAGACTTGCCTCTAGATCAAATCCCGAAACTCAGATACATACACATATGTGCTACTCAGAGTTTGGAGAAATCATCGATGAGATTAAAGAGTTAGACTTCGATGCAATCTCAATTGAGGCAACCAGAAGTAAGGGTGATATAATAAGATATTTTAAGAAGAGAGGATTCAACAGACAGCTAGGTCTCGGCGTATGGGATGTCCATTCTCCGGATGTCCCCACGGTAGAGGAAATGAAGAAAATAATCAAAAAGGCAATGAAGTTTATTCCGAAGGAGAATCTATGGATAAATCCCGATTGTGGACTCAAGACCAGGGGTTGGAAAGAGGTGGTTCCCGCTATAGAGAACATGGTGGAAGCAGCGAAGGCGCTACGGGATGAATTAAAATTCCTGTCTACCGACAGGTAGAAAGGACCCGACCCTCTTCATGGTACCTTGTGGTTTAAGTAATATATGATTTTTTTGATATCTTGGGCTGGAAGTTTAAAAATTGGGGCTACGAGCTCAATTTCGTCACGTACAGGTCGTAACTTAAACAGGATTCTTCTAAAATCTCTGTTTATGCAAAACTCGATTAAAACAAGGCAAAGTCCTGTTATCAAAAAGCCATCTGCTAAATTTGTTTCGCTGAAGAATGGAACGATTATAAAGTCCCTCACATATTTAAACACAAAACAGTCAAAGAAGTTTCCGCAAAACCCTCCGATAATAAGTGCAAACGAAATATAAGTCAGTTTATTCCTCCTGAATTGTATCCAGTAAAATCTATAGAAGAGTTGTAGTAGAAAGAGAATACATACTACGAATAAGATAATAAGCCACCTCTGGTATTTGATAACATTAAACAGCCCAAACAGATAACCACTACTTTTGTTTAATTTTACTCCAAATCCACCAAGGGGGCCATTTCTAAATCTGAAATCGGGCTGACACAGAAGAACCCACCATTTTGTGGCCTGATCCACAAAAAATACGAAAATAAAGAGTTTAAATCTCATTTTTAAACGGCACATACTTATTTATCCCAGAATGCATTAACCACGCCTGCTCGCCCTGTGGAGTAAGTTTTGCCCCTCCACAGGGCAAATAGGCAGATAAGCCTTTGGAATTAAGGCGTCAGCCTTTGGAATTAAGGCGTAAGCCTTTTATATAAAATCCTTTCCATACGGCCCTACGGCTCGTTCACAGAATCCGTCTCAAGATCCGTATGGATATGGATATGAGATGCTGTGCAACGGTTGTTTTTGCCCAGCCTGTGAAGCTTGCGACTACCTTACCCAAAACTTTATCTTCTCTTATAATCACCTCAAAAAAATTGAGGGGTCGTAGCCTGAAGAAGGCTGCGACCCCTTTTGGTGGAACGCTGTCAGGACTTTTAAACTTTGGTTACGTTAATTGCTTTTGGTCCTTTCACATCATCTACCACATCAAACTCGACCTCGTCACCCTCATGCAGGGTCTTGAAGCCTTCGCCTGAGATGTCGGCATAGTGAACAAAGACATCTCCACCATTATCCTCACGCTCAATGAATCCATAACCCCTGGACTCGTTGAACCATTTTACCTTGCCTCGTATCATCTACTATCCTCCTTTCATATAAGATATGGGCATTATAACATACATTTTAATCTTTGTCAAGAAAAAAGTTAACCACGAATTTACACAAATTAATCGAACAACACGTAATGGGGACGGTTCTCTTTTTTGGACTGTTTTTTCATATCTTCTTTGGTCCGCCTCGTTTGGCAGGGAATTTCTTGACTTCGTATTTTCTCTCCATATCAGCTATAAATCTATCAGGTCCATAGAACTGTCCTTTTAAGACATATTCCTTAACAAGGTGTCAAGAAAAAAAAGAACCGTCCCCATATTCTTCGTGGTATAATTTCTTGTGCAATCAAGAATAAGTTAGCGGAAAATGGAGACTATGTTCCATATTTTGGCCAGCAACAATTTTTGTATTTTCTCCCGGACCCGCAAGGACAGGGATCATTTCTTCCTACCTTCTTGCCTTCTCTCTTGAATGTCTTTGGCTTCTGCGGAGTTTTTTTATTTTGAGATGTATTCGAAGCCACCTGCGCTGTTGCAGCAACGCCAGGTTTATATGCTGTAGTACGTTCTGCCTCCTCTCTTTTTACAAGCCTCAATCCATATAGATACCTCACTGTATCTCTATCTATACCGTCGAGAACCTCCTCGAATAACTCAAAAGATTCTCTCTTATACTCTATCAGTGGATCCCTTTGTGCATATCCTCGCAGCGATACACCCTCTTTCAAAGCATCAAGTTCATACAGGTGTTCTCTCCATTTTCTATCAATTACTTGTAACATTATCTGACGCTCAAGGTCCCTCATCTGCTCTTCACCCAGCTCTTCTTCCCTTCTCTTGTATAATTCAGATACAGCTACTTGCAGCCTTTTCTGTAACTCCTCTGGTGTAATTTCATCATCTGGCATCTGTATATCCAGTAGAAACAGGTCTCTTATTTCTTCTTTCAAGGCTTCAAGGCCCTCTGTGTCAACATGGGAGTCAGTTATGTATGAATCAATAATATCAAAAAGCACCCTTTCAATCGTCTCCTCTATTCTCGGCTTTATATCTTTTCCGGCAAGAATCTCCTGTCTCATAGAGTATATTACCTCCCTCTGCCGATTCATGACATCGTCATACTCAAGAAGTCTCTTTCTTATATCGAAGTTTATTCTCTCTATTCTCTTCTGTGCTCCTTCAATAGCCCGTGTAATAAGATTGTGCTGTATCGGTTCACCCTCTTTTGCGCCGAACCTCTCCATTACACCGGTAATTCTGTCAGAGCCAAACAGCCTCATAAGGTTATCCTCTAAAGAGAGGTAAAACCTTGAGGAACCGGGGTCACCCTGTCTCGCACTTCTTCCCCGTAACTGATTATCTATCCTTCTCGCCTCATGTCTCTCTGTACCTATTATATGAAGTCCACAGGGCGGATTTGTAAGACAATCTAATCTTTTCTCGCCGTTTCCGCACTCTGGACAGCTACCGTCTTCTTCACACTTTATACAGCACTTCTTGCATTTAACAACACCTGGTCCCAGTTTTATGTCAGTCCCCCTACCAGCCATATTGGTTGATATAGTTACCCTTCCCTTCTCGCCTGCATGTGCGACTATTTCCGCTTCTCTTTGATGCTGTCTTGCATTAAGAACTTGATGTGCAATTCCTTTCATCTGAAGCATTCTTGAGAGCTTCTCCGATACATCAACCGATACAGTACCCACAAGT
>JAYENM010000353.1:0-6713 GCA_034722095.1 Caldifarciminota bacterium
TGAGCTTGTATAATTTACGCAACTTATCCCCAGGATCCGCTCGGAAAAGTTGCGGCTACCTGAATTGTAATTTTTATGAAGTCCGTAATGAATTGAACCAGGGGTCATATGATACGAACTAACGGTAGAAGTGAAACTAAATATGTATTCAGATATGGGGGCGTTGAATGGCGCCCCCTTTATTTTGCTTTACGTTAGCCTCGATCTCTGGTATCCTTGTTCTCCCTCTTATTCTTCCAATTGACCTCTCCCCTATTGTCCCACAATTTACCATTCACTATTCACTAACATTTTTTTCTTGACATTCATACATAAGCGTGGTATAATATGAACTTAACCACAGAGGACACAGAGGTAAATCAAAAATCCAAAAAAGCCACGCCTGCCTGCCGCAGGCAGGAATAAGACAAATTGTCACGAATAAAATTTATTTGTGTAGTTCGTATTTTCGTGTCCCTACGGATCCTTTGGATAATTCGTGTTAAAAAAATCCGTGTAATCTGTGGCTTTTAGAGAAAATTGGAAGGAGATGTTTATGAGGGGAATGGCTATAATGCTCCTCGCAAGTCTTCTGTTTGCCGGGAGTGAGGTAGAAAGATTGAAAAGAATACAGGATCCAAAAAGAATAGGCAAAGCTCTGGAGGCACTGCAAGATATTTATACAAGATACCCGGAGATTAAAAAATATATATCCCGGCCCGCACGCAGGGATGTGATAGGTGAGATACACAAGAAAAGAGGAAAACAATCTGTTGATACCGTAAAGGTACTTGCCATAAGGGTAGAGTTTGTGGAACACCCAACTGATTCGCTTGCCACAGGAAATGGCAAAATGCGTATCACAAGAGCACTTGACGAAGACAGTATCCCAATTTCACCATTTGAATTTGCAGGCACAGACTCATTCGGGCACAATCTCTACTATGATCCACCACATACCAGAAGATACTTTGAACACCTGTTAGAATTCACAAGAAATTACTATCTTAAAAATACAGATGGTAGACTCTACATAGATTTTACTGTTGCACCCCAGGCAGAAAGCCTCTCATACCAACTCCCGTATCAGATTTACTACTATGGAGATCCAGATAACTATGTGGAGGGACTTCTTACATTCCTTCGCGATGCACTTATTGCCTGCGACCAGCAAGATACAATAAGGATGGCAAATTACGATGTATATATTATATTTCACGCAGGATGTTCATATCAGTCCTCATATGCCTGGGGAGATGCTCCTTATGATATTCTTTCCTGTTCTATCGCTGGATTTGACGGCTACTTTGGCACACCTGTATGGGTAGATAACGGAATTCATCCGATAACAGATGGTATAATCTTCCCTGAATCAGATTTCAAATACGGGGTCCCATCGTTCTTACAGGGAGGACTCTGTCACGAGTTCGGTCATCAGCTTGGATTCTATGATTTATATGATGTTTCAGGCTATACAATAGGGGTTGGAGCATGGGCACTTATGGGAACAGGAAACTGGAACCTCTCGGGGCTCCTTCCACCGAATGTCTCTGCCTGGCACAGGGAGTTCCTCTCAAATAAGTATGGGTATCCTCGATCCCCTACAGAGATAACACATGACACAACAGGAGTAGAGGTATATTTCCTTGGAGGAAGTGATATTACAAAACCAAAGACATACAAGGTCCCGATAAATGGAAGTGAATATTTCATAATCCAGAACCGATTTGTATATGCAAATCCAGACACCACAACATATAAATTTGAGATATATTCGGACGATTCTACACTCCATAGTGACTCAACCGGTGTAAGGGTATGGAAGGACGGTGTTCTTACCCAATTCGACGACTACGACTGGGGACTTCCGCCTGATTCAATGACAGGTGGTCTTGCTATATGGCACATAGACGAAAACAAAATAAGAAGAGATGCTATATACAATGAGATAAATGTAGGTGATATAAAAGGCGTGGATATGGAGGAGGCAGATGGGATTCAGGATTTTGAGACAAAGGTATGGCTTGTATCTAACATAGATGCTGCGTTCTTTGGTTCGCCTTACGATCTGTTCTACAAAGACAACCTTGACTCATTTACAATCAATACGCTTCCGAACACGGACGATAACAGAAAAACCCATTCTAATATAGCAATTTTCAATATCTCTCCACCAGATACCCTGATGGAGTTTGCGATTAAGTTCAACTTCAGAAAAAATGGATTTCCTCTCCGATGTGGAAGTTTCTTTGATGTTTCATCCCCGACGCTTATAGACAACTATGTAGTCACTGCTACTATGGACACGCAGATATCTACCGGGTTTGGCACTACCTTTGGCGGAGTGGTCTCGGTTATTGATTCCCTTGGAAATCTGAAATGGAGGCGAAATATCCTTGAGGCAAATCTTTTTGCGTCCCCCGGGGTAGGAGATATTAACGGAGATGGGAAGAAAGATATTGTTGTATGTCCTTTCTATGTATATATAGTGGAAAGGGACAAGAAGACTTCAATAACCTATAAACCATCTCCTGAAGGAAAACCTGCACACCGTCAGGCAGCCAAAGATACTGTATATCTCATAAAAGGCAACGTATGGGTATATGACGAGGATGGCACAAGGATACTCTATTTGAGCGAGGCAACAGATGGCGAGATTATCTCCACCCCCCTTCTTGCCGATGTTAATAAAGATGGAAAAGATGAGATATTCTTCGGCTCGAATGATGGGTTCCTGTATGGATTTAGAGGTGATGGTAATTCTCTCTCTGGATTTCCAATAAATCTCCATCAGTGGATATGGACAACCCCTGTATGGGATTCACTCAAGAATACACTTTATGTGCTCTCTGGCGATGGAAGGTTATTTGCAATAGGAATGGGCGACTCCACATATATCAGATGGACTGCGTTACAGCCATATGTTGGTATGATGACTACATCATCACCCCTTGTCAAGTACGGAGATGGAATAATAGTATCAAGGGGAGACGGAAGGGTATATTCTGTGAGTGATTCTGGAACCGTAAATTGGGAGAGGGAGTTTGAAGGATTTTCATTCTATACATCCCCTGCAATCGCTGGGGGTAACACATTTATTGTAGTTGGAGAAAATCTTCACTCTCTTAACATTAACGGCGCAGAAAACCCTGGATTTCCTATAAAACTTGATACAATAGCTCTCCAGTCATCCCCTATTGTTGGAGATATAGATGGAGACGGTAAATGTGAAATTATTATCGGACTTATAAATGGAAGCATAGTTGCATACAAAACTACGGGGGAGACCGTCGATTTCTTCCCCCTCTCAGTGGGAGAAAGTGTATATTCAACGCCACTCCTTTGTGATATTGATAAGAATCAGAAGATTGATATTATAGTAGGATGTGATGATGGATATCTATATGCCTGGGAGTTTCCCTGGAGCTTTGGTAAGTTGCCTTGGCCAATGCTCCACGGAAATCCACAGAATAACGGTATTTTCTACGGAGTAGAGGAATCTGTCCAGATTCCACCCGATATATTTGAACGAGAGGAATTTTATATATACCCCAATCCCGTGCTTGCAGATGGGGGATGGCTAAAATACACAAGTGGAGATGCAGACAGAGTTAAGATAACTATCATAGACATTGCGGGTAATATTAAATATGAGTTTGATGGAGAGGTGGGTAAGAATGACCAGGCGGTTCAAGTAAGAATTCCCGTAGAGAAACTCACAGGGGGTGTATATATAGCAAGGGTAGAAGTATTCATAGACAACCGCAGCATGGTGAGGTTTAAAAAATTCTCCCTTATAAAATAACTACAAAATATGCGTTAACCACAGATTCACTCTGTTAAATAACTCAAGATAAACACGGGGAGTATTGCTAAAGAGCAATTCTATTTAACAGGGTAAACACAGAACTTTACTGAAAACGAAAAACTTGCCCACGGAAAACACGAAATACACTAAAAATATAGCATCTAACAAAAAAATCCGTGCACTCTGTGTCCTTCGTGGGAGAAAAATTGATTTGCTGACAGCTATTTCAGGATAATTATGAGTGAAGGACTTGACACCTCCATCCAGTATCTAAAGGGAGTTGGACCTGTAAGGGCAAAGCTGCTTGCAAAACTTGCCGTCAACAACATAAGGGACCTCTTCTATCTGGTTCCTCGCAGATATGTCAAAAGAAAATATATAAAAGATATGAGATATGGAGAGGAGGCATATGTGCGAGGCAGAATTGTCTATCAGGGGACAAGATTCTCGAAAAAAGGAGAAATAATTACACTTATGATAGATGATGGGACAGGACTTCTTGAGTGTGGTTTCTTCAACTCCCCATTTTTGAAAGACAGGTTCAGGGATGGCGATGAAGTTGGACTGATTGGCAAGACCACATTTTTTGCAAGGAAGATGCGATTTATTAATCCGGAGATAGACACTGACCCCAGTCTTGCCTCATTCCCTATAATTCCTGTTTATCCTCTCACAGCTGGTCTCCATCAAGGGGACATAAGAAGAATGACCAGATTAGGATGTGAGAGATATATAAACCAGATAACAGAGACACTTCCACAGGATATTATCCTAAGAAATAACCTCTATCCCCTCGCTACTGCATTGAAATGCCTCCATTTTCCAATATCCATAGTAGAGACAGAAAAAGCAAAGGAGAGACTTGGTTTTGAGGAACTGTTTCTCTTCGAAATAATAATGCAAAAAAGGAGACTTGAAAAGAAAAAAAAGGGAATAAAATTTAGGGAGGGATGTAGATATGCAAGGGCACTCCTTTCATATCTTGGATTTGACTTTACAAAGGCACAAAAAAGAGTATTGCGAGAGATATTCTCCGATATGGAAAGTCCATATCAGATGCACAGATTGTTGCAGGGAGATGTAGGTTCGGGGAAGACCATAGTTGCGACTATATGTATGCTCAAGGCAGTCGAATCGGATTATCAGGCCGTCCTTATGGCACCTACAGAGGTTCTCGCAGAACAGCATTATTTCGTCCTCTCACATCTCCTCTCAAATCTGGGAAGCGATGCCGTGATGCCGTATCTTCTAACTGGTAGCACTCCTGCAAAGGAAAGGGAAAAGTTATTTAAAAAGGTCAAAGGCGGCAAGGCGGGTATCGTGATTGGCACACATGCACTCATTGAGGAAGGGGTTGAGTTCAAACGTCTTGGTCTCTGTGTAATTGATGAACAGCACCGCTTTGGTGTTATGCAAAGGCTAGCACTCAAAGAAAAGGGAGAATATCCAGACCTGCTGGTTATGACTGCTACTCCAATACCGAGAAGCCTCTCTCTCACACTGTATGGTGATCTTGATGTTTCCATTCTTGATGAACTTCCGGCAGGCAGGCAGTCGGTTGTTACAAAATGGGTGCAAGGGACAGGAAAGAGAAAGGATATATACGAGTTTACAAGAGAAAAAATTGATTTGGGTCGGCAGGCATATATAGTATATCCATTGATTGAGGAATCTGAAAAGCTCGACCTCGAGGCTGCAAAAGAAGGGTATGAGAAATTAAGAAGAAGTATATTCAGGGAATATAAGATAAGTCTTCTGCATGGAAGAATGAAAGGGAGAGAGAAGGAGGAGATAATGCGGGCGTTCAGGGATGGAGAGATACAAATTCTGGTATCTACAACGGTCATAGAGGTTGGTGTAGATGTGCCAAACGCAACTGTCATGGTGATTGAACATGCGGAACGATTTGGTCTTGCACAACTTCATCAACTTCGAGGAAGAATAGGAAGGGGAAAGGAGAAATCCTACTGTATCCTTCTCACGCCCCAAAGACTTGGTGAAGAGGCAAAGAGAAGGCTGTCTGTGATAGAGAATGAAAACGATGGTTTCAAGATAGCGGAAGAAGATTTAAAGATAAGGGGACCAGGAGAGTTTTTTGGTACAAGACAATCAGGGATACCTGAACTGTCATCGCCAGACCTTATAATGGACACAAGACTTCTTGTGAGAGCAAGGGATGAGGCAATACGATTGCTCGAAGACGACCCAGACCTGCAAAAACCAGAGAACGGTATTATAAAAAAGAGTATACTTACAAGATATAGGGATAAGATAGTCCTAACAGAAGCTGGATAATCCAAAGGAAATGTGGGGGATAATGGTAGGAGCGACCTCCCGTGGTTGTGCAAAAAGTAGGGATCTGGTAGCCGCAGACTTCAGTCTGCGAATAGAAGATGCTGTCTTGGATTCAATTTGCGCAACTTATCCTCAGGATCCGCACGGATCCCCAGGATCCACATGGAAAAGTTGCGACTACCATGTTAAAATTTGACTTTTTGCACAGCCTGTCCCGGTCGCGATAAAAATAGTGTAGGGCAGGGCTTTAGCCCTGCAAATGTTGATGGGGTCAGTGAAAACCCTACCCTGAAAGAAGAGACTGAAAGGAGGCTTGAAATTTAAAATCAAAGACCCGACCCCAACAGATTATGAGTTTGGTGGATATTGCCCTCTGAAGGAGAGTTTAACCCTATTAGTTTGGAGCGGATATTCTGGCTCAACCCCTAAGTCGATGTAAAATCCTTCTTCCAATTTGACCCCTATACCATAGCTAAAACCAGTCCTTTCTGTATTTTTATTTATATCCAATAGGCAGCCACCACGAAGAAATAGAAAATCTTTATAGGAGTATTCAATCCCAGAAGAAAAATAGAATAAATTTTTATCATTGATCGACTCTGTAAAATTTCTAACGATGTCCGCTGTCCCC
>JAYENM010000354.1:0-6668 GCA_034722095.1 Caldifarciminota bacterium
CACCACCCATATCTGCTTTTCATATTCTTTCATATTCTATTTGACACTACCTTTACTCCACTACACACAAATTTCGATCTTCTACATCAGTCTTTTCATACTCCTCACCTCCTTTTCTTTGTAATTTGTGCCTTTCACAAAACTCGTAATCCCTTGCTATTTACCTGTCTACCGATCCCTACGGATCCGTAGGACAAACACCTCGCTTTTTGATTTCACCTTCATTTTTTATTTTCTGTAGCCCACCGCTTTAGCGGTGGGAAATAGAATAACACCTACCCAGTTTTTAGCCCTTTTTAAGGGGCTTTATCAAACTGCCTTAAGGCATTTCAAGGAGTTTGGACAACTTCTTCTTGTGATGAAGCTTCTCTTGACTGTCAGTGTAACGACTGACTGACTCAACCTCCTCTTTTCGCAAGCTAATAACCCCATAGCCTGTATAATTTATTGGTTATCGAATATATCAGAATCCAATTCCCAAAGATACCCTCTGTACGATGCCAAGTCTTCCAAGGTCATTAAAGGCGTAGTCAAGTTTTGCAATTGCTGCTCCATAAGAAACTTTGAAACCGGCTCCAGCGGAAAACCCTCCTTCGTCAGAGTTAACCTTATATCCAGTTCTCAACGCTAATATATTTGAGTACCAGTACTCAAATCCCAAATTTAGAGTTTCGAGATTATCGACTGGATGTACGCCATCCAAAGCTCCACTAAGGTAGTGAAGTTCTCTTTTAAAAAGATCCATAGATATCCCGACCCTGAATGTCATAGGAAGGGCATAAGTTCCAAATCCTTTTTCCTTCTGTTCATCGCTATAGTCTATATAGGTATCAGAAAATTTTAATTCTGGCCCAAAGTTGAGAATAGACATTCCTAATCTGAGCGACCTAAAATGGCTTCTATACAGAGTTCCCAAATCTAATGCCCATCCACTGGAAGTGTAAGTCCAATAGTTTTCCTGCAGAAACTTGGCGTTCAAACCGACTGAGAACCAGTTTGTCAACAAGCGTGCATAAGAGATTCCTCCTACGACATCCCGGCAAGAAAAGACTTCCCCTGTACCTTCCTGTTGATAAACCGTAGTTACATCCATGTTGTCTGTGCCCAAGCTGGAGAAATGAATTCCAACTGTTCCAACGTTGCCGAAATTATAGGCATAGGCAGCAGATTGATAGGTTATTGATTCAAAATATGGAACATAACTTGTTGAAATCTCCCATCTTTTTAAATCAACCAAACCAGCAGGATTCCAGTATATTGAGAGTATGTCACTTACATATGCAGTAAAGGCTTCACCCATACCGACTGGTCTAGCTCCCAATGGTATCTGGAGGAATTGTGCACCAGCAGTTCCAACAGGTGCAAATTGAGCATAACTCATTGAGACATATAGTAGCAATAGAACAGCAATTATACTAAACTTTCTCATCTTGTCCTCCCTATCTTATAATGACAAATTTTCCTTTTCGGGTACCAAGCGAGGACTCAACCACATATAGATATAATCCGGGTGTAACTCTCTGTTTGTTTCGCGAGAGGAGGTCCCATTCTGCAACACTCTTACACTCACTTGTCATTTCTGGTGTCCTTGCTATTAAATTTGATGATCTTATCTCTCTAACAAAATCCCCATCAAGGGTGTATATACGAACCACAGCATCTGCGGGTAAGTTAACAAATTGTAGCCTATCTGTCCATGGCTTGCCATAATGAGGTCTTGGATTATTCCAAGGAGCACTTCCAATATATGGGTTAGGAACCACACGGATATTATCAAGAGAACTAGCAATAGGGTTAGTGGGCATATAGTCCTGAAGATTAGATGATTTACTGCTTTCCAAAGACTCAAGGCCTCCAACGGGGTCGCCTCTATCAAAGGCAGTCACTGAGTAAGTATATGTGAATCCTTTAATTACAGGTAAATGTATAAATTCATAGTATCCCTCATTATTCTTAGAAGGAAGGCCTGTGTCCTCACCTATACTATCTACCAGGTCAAAACTTGCGAGGAGTTGCCATATTTTTTCTCCCGTAGGGTCCTTAGATTCACTGACCCACACCTTGTAACCCTCAAAGTCTTTTTCAAGACTTAAAGGATCAATTGCGTCTTCCGATGAGTTATCCCATTGAACTCGTACACCTACGGTCTTTCCGTTCTCCGCGTAGTCTTCTAATATCAGCTCTGGCGATGGAGGTGGGAGGGCTGATACATAGTTATTATCAAAGATTCTTTGAGCTGTCTGTAATACATTTTTAAGTTCTTCTAAACCATTCCCTACTCCGTATGCCCAGACAATAAGAAGCGAGTCCCCCGTGGCTAATGAATCAAATGGTCCGGTTGTTTGTATAAACCTATAATCATAGGGAGCAATCGGCAACGGATCGATTGTATCTGCAGCAATAAACCTGTACTGAGGTGCATCTGGAGGTGGGTCATTATAATAATGGCACCATCGATGAGAGTAGGGCATTCCAGATGGATGTGGTGTATATAAAAGACGGGCTCCAATATAGCCCGGGGATATAAGATTTCCTTGGGCATCAGGATTTCCAGTGTCGTCTCCTGGGATTGATGGATTGTCCGCGTCATACATATAAGAAAGTTTGTTGGTTGCATCGTAATCAACCATATCATCCCAATACCAAAGATTATCGCTACCGGCGAGGGATGATACATCACAATCCATCCTGATAGAAACAAAAAGGTTCCTGATAGTCCTCGGGGTATCGGGAATAGTGTCTCCGTCCGTATCTATACCAATATTCTTTATCCAATATTCCGCTATAATAAAGTTATTTGCGTAATCAACTGCCCAGGCGTAGGTTTTTTCAGTTACTGCGATGCCAAGGGGTCTATGGAGACCTTCGGGTGACACGGGATATAGATCATTATAAGTTGTGTAAGTATCCTCCTGGGATAGTGCTTCTTCTCCAGTGACTACATGGACTGTGTCCAAGCAGCCAAATTCAAGTTCGTCACCTGCTGTGCATAAAGTGTCTAGGTTGCCAAGCGAGTCTTCGACGATTCCCAATACCCATATCGAACCCTGGTAGAGATATGCATTCTGAGATCCTCCTGGAAAATCACATGAAGGGTAGACGAAATCATCATCACCAAACATCCCCCAGTTAGTCTGTCGGTTCCACATATCGCCTATTTGATGAATATACCAATGGAATGGAGCTGTGTTGTTATAAGATTTGTTTGAAATTCTTCTTGCTTCAGAAGAGCTAAACCCGACCACAAAACTTAAAAAAATGGCAAAAGTTTTTATGAGAAATCTCATCTTCCACCTCCATTTTTACCAATTAAATTTTATGCCCCCTCTAAAAAGACGGGGATTGCTATAAACCCCAGGGTCTCTATGCCAACCACCTGGTTCACCAGTGAGTTCGTAACACTCAGCATCAACTAAGTAGAGTATGTTCTTTTTATTAAAGAGATTTAAACATTCTACATAAAAAGAGGATTTAAAGGAGAAGAGTTTGAATTTTTTAATCAGCTTCAAGTCGGTAGTATTTGTTGGAGGAAGTCTCTTATCGTTAACGGGTGGTCTAAGTGCTCTAGATGGAGATGAGTAAGGAAGTCCACTTCCATATTCGTGTGAAGCATTTATCATCCAGCCACCCAATAATTTAGTATCCAGAAAAACAGGACCCAAATTATAAGGTGTAGTAAAGTTAATATTTGCCTTTACTACATGTCTTTGGTCCCAATTGAGAAAAACCAGTTCCTCAGGCATTACTTGCTGGTAGTAAGCATAGTTCCCTCCAGCATATGGAGATGAACTTCTTCCTTTAGCTACTGAATACGTGTAACTGACTGAGCCACCCCAAAATCTTCCCTGTCTCTTTGTGACTACGAACTCAAGACCACGCACATTTCCATAATCAGCATTTTCAAAGACATCATAATCGAGAGGAGCACAGTAGTAGTGTTTTTGGTCTACAAGATTGGAGATGTCTTTAAAGTAAGCAGTAAAAGTTCCTTTAAGGTCTTCCGTAAAAAGGTGATTAAGTCCTACTTCATATGCAACAGTTCGCTCAGGTCTTAGTCCAGGGTTTCCTATAGTTGGGATAGCTCCTCTTCTATATCCTCCAAGATTATGGTAAAGGAATCTCCCGTCCGGTCTCTGGAAGAAATGGCCATAGCTAAAGTGTAGAACATCCCTTTCTGAGATTGGAAAAGATACTCCAATGCGTGGACTCAACTGATAAGATGTTGAAGGGGAAATAGGATCCTTTACTTCACTGCCAATTAGGGGGTCGCTTTGATCCTTAGGATACCAAGCCTTTTCTCTAAATCCATTAGGGTTAAAGTAGTCAAATCTTAACCCGAAATTGACTATTAACTCAGCAAGTTCGATCTTATCCTGTCCATATAAGGCCAAGTCTATAAAATCTTGATCCCAGCTTTCATCGTATACATTCACTCCAACAGCAGTCCAGCGATATCTCTCTATCTTAACTTGATTCCAGTCAAATTCTAGACCTGCCTTAATAAGATGATTGAACCTGATTTGGCTTGTCAGGTCTCCTTTTAGTGTATATGTTTGAGCCTTTTGATCCATCCAGAAGTTCTCATCCCCAGAGGCCCAAAACCATCCACCGGGGATATTCTCTCGCTCTCTATCTTGATACCATGGGCCGGAACCATTTGGATCCCAATTTAATTCCTCTTCTGTATCTCCATCGTTGTCATAATCATCTACATCTTTGCAAACCGCATGATATTGGGATAAGAAAGTTGAACCCTTCAATTCGTAGAACATCTTTGGACTTAATGTGTGAGTCCAAATTAGATACTTCTGGTTTGTCTTGCGGTGTCTATCAGCAAGATGGTCTAACATTCCGTATTTTGAATAACGATGGGAATATATATTGTAATCTTCCTGAGAGGTATGTCCTCCAAAGTTTAACTTCATTGTGGGAGAAAATTTAACGGTCAGTTTCCCTTGATAAGTGCGTTGGAAAGAATCTTGATTCGGTAATTCTCCACTCTTTTGATCAGATAACCCAATGGTAAGAAAATAATTCAAGTTAACCGGTAAAGGGTTCCAAATTGGTCCCGACAGTTGTAGGCCATAATCTTCACGAAGTTGGGGATTTAGTGTTTCCTCATTTACCAAATCCATTACCCTCGCCGCTGTTGTTCTGACAGAAATTTCGCCTGAGTGTTTAATCCCTCCTTCTGGTGTAATTACATTTATCAACCCCGACTGTGCATTGCCATACTCTGCATTGAATCCTCCAGTGATAATCTCTAACTCCTCAATTGACTGCTCATGTAGACTACTAGTAAATCCAGCCATATAGCCCCGATATTCAGCAGCAGGGTCTCTTACGGGTATTCCATCTATTAAAACAGCAGTCTCTCCGGTTCTACCACCTCGAAAGTGTGTGCCTATCACTCCAGCCTGGCGTTGGGCAACTTCTTGAAAAGAGTGGATTGGTTGAGTATCCATTGTCTCATGATCTATGTAGTGCGTAGTTGATGTCTGATCTTTCAAAATCATAGGTCTCTCTGCAACAACGACAACCTCACCGAGTTCAATTACAGTGGATTCTAATGTAAAGTTTACAGTTGTTGTAAGGTCAATATTAACCTTTACATTGGTTATCGTTTTTGGTCTGTAACCCATCATAGTAACATTCAACTCATAAACACCAGGGGGCACATTTATAATGAAGTAATAACCATCAGCGTCAGTAGAGGCTCCCATAGTTGTTTCCACAACTCTCACATTGGCACCTGGTAAGGGTGCTCCTGTAGAGGCATCTATTACTCTGCCAGCAATCTTTCCGGTAGTCCCGGCAAATAGAAATACTGGAAGTAAAAGAAAAATTATAAGAAGAACCTCCTTTTTCATCTTGTCCTCCTTTGTGATAGTTTAGCTACCCCATATTCTTATCCGCTTATCCTGTTAAGAGGTATTTTTTATACCTTAATATATATATTATATAATAAAAATTGTCATAAGACAAGTTTTTTTGAAAAAGTTAGTAGTTACGAAACTCGTTAGCAAGCTATTTTGAGCCAGACCTTGCTTTTGATTTTAATTTGCTTATTTCCCAGGGAAGAATAACTTTTCCAGGTACGTCCAATTCTTCTTTTACTCTCATAAAAGATAACCCCAAATAATCCTCCAAATCCTGTATATTGGAAGCCCATTCTTTATAAGGAGTATCAAAGGTAGTTGCTTTCTTACTGTTGGCCTCACGGATGTATTTTTTATTGTTTTTTTCGGCGATTATTAACATATGCGCTGAGAAGACATCAGTTTTATTAGTGTAAATTAAAGCCACTATATCTCCAGGTCTTATGTTTTTCTCTACTTCTTCGAGAGCATCTAATGGAACATACTCTATTGTTATTTCGCGATCAGGTAAAACATAACGCATATCTTTTATGCCCTTACTGGTGAAGAATTTTTTGTGGGAAATGGTTCTGGTTACTGATTTTGTGTATTCTCCACCAACCTTTCTTGACACATCTTCCAGAATCCAGCTGTTCTCGGGGAGCCAATCCGCCATTGTGTAATGATTTCGAGTTCTCATTCCGATTATACCATCTTTATATCGAATTTGCTGAAGATTATTAAAGAAATTGTCCCAACCATCAGAGATTGCCATAGCAAGAACATGTTCGCAAAGAGCCATACAATTGG
>JAYENM010000355.1:0-6616 GCA_034722095.1 Caldifarciminota bacterium
AGTATATCTATTCTGTCTGTTTTTCCCTTTAGTTTAATCTTCATTTCATCAATGTGTATCTCATATTCATCAAGTTTCTTCTCAACACAATGTATCCTGTAACCTTCCTCAAACCTTTCCAAATCCTTATACAGAAACCTCTTCATATACTCTTTATATACCTCAAGGTCAAAAAGGCTGCTCGCCTTTGGCCTGCCCAAATTTTCTCTCATCGTCTCTTTCATACGAAGGTAAAGTATTCTTTCTGCAC
The DNA here is from genome assembly GCA_034722095.1 of Caldifarciminota bacterium. Lineage (GTDB taxonomy): Bacteria > Hydrothermota > UBA3073 > UBA3073 > UBA3073 > UBA3073. Next base: position 251 of record JAYENM010000355.1, read on the forward strand.
TATGTAAATTGTCCCTTGTAAAATGAGAAGGAAAGTCCACACTGTAGAATTTCTGAAGCGCTTTGTGTATTATATTTCCCCATTCTATCGGACCCGCCTCTTCAACTATTTTTTCAGGTTCATCTATTTCAAGAATATACTTAAGATAAAAATGGTAAGGACACTTGCGATAAATCCTGAGAGAGGAGGGACTGTATTTCATCTTTTTCAATTTCTTGATAAGAGCACTGTCTTTCGGCACGGGTTCCTTCTTCTCCGTCTTTTCCTTCTCAAAAAGCAACGACGATTCCTCTATCTTTATACCTTTATCACACAAAAAACTCACAAATCTTGAATACACGTCTCTATCCTCTTTTTCAACATATGAAATGAAAATCTCTTTTTTGCCTGCTACAAGCTGGGTAAAGTAGTAGTAGAACAGATTTTCTCTCTCCTTATCATAGGGAAGTCCTACCTCTTTTCGCAGTAGTGCAGGAACAAACAGGTCTTTTTCGCTTCTTTTGGGAAATACTCCTTCATTCATTGATGGAAGTATAACATAATCAAAATCAAGATTCCTTGCTTCAAGCACTCCAATCAATTGGACACCCTTGAATGGATTTCCCTCAATAGAGTATGTCTCGTCTTTTAGAACCCTTAAGATAAAGTCAAGCTTCTCCATTCCTGTAGGAAATATATCCTCTCTAATTATAAGATTTGACAGTTTGTGAGTCTTATCAAGAAATTCCTTAATTCCCAGTATGCCTGATTTCAGAAATTCGGGATTACTGGATAAAAGCAGGGAGAGCAGTTCCTCAATCCCTTTCATATAAAGAGAAAAAGAGGTATTATCTGTTATTGTATCAGTAAACTTCTTTATCATATTAACAAGCGGTCTATATTCTTCATTTCTAAAATCATCAAATCTAAAGAAAATCCTGTTCTTTCCTATCATTTCCTTTTCAAGTGCATATATGATGGGTCTCACATCCTCGCCATTGAGTTTTGCATTTTTTAGGAGGGGATGTCTTATGAATGCAAAAAACTCCTCGTAGTGAAAATTCTTTTTTACGGCGTCTCTTAGAAGGGAAAGAAAGGAATAAAGAAGATTCCGCGAGAAGGGTAAGCCCATAGAGAGATTGCAATTATAACCTGCTTTTTCTATTGCTACCTTTATAGGTGATGCTAACGATTCATCTGCAAGGACAACAGCAATACGATGAGGTTCATATATAGATATCAACTTCTTCAATATCTCCTTTATGTATAGTATCTCCTGTATTTGACTCTTCAATCTTGTTATGTGGACAGCAGACTGTAGATTGTAGATTGTAGATTGCTTAAAAGGCAACCCTCTGCCCATATTTGATATTTGATTTTTGATATTTGATTTTTGATATGATTGACCACCGATAACTATTATTTCTTCGACGGATACCCCAAGGGACAGAATAAGCCTATTATGATTATAGAATGGAGTTGTAAGGTCATCTTTGATTTCTTCTTTTTTTGAATGGAGAATAAGTTCTGATGGCAGATTGGAGAGAATCTTTTTTATGATAGTACCCTCAACTCTCGTAGGGGCAAGAAGTCCAGATATAAAAATATATTTGAAATCCTCCAATATCTCTGCTTTAAATTCTTTCTTTATAAGTGCAAATTCGTACTCTGTATCTGTATATCCTGATTCTTGTAGAACTCTTCTATATTCATCAAATATTCTTCTGATAATTACAAGCTCGTTCTCAACATATTTCTGGGGAAAGTGGAGTTTTTCTTTCAACTCTTCTATATTGTCAAGTATAATATCCGCTTTTTGTAATTCATCAAAGAAAGATAACAATCTATCTCCTACAGAGATGAACTTGAGAAAATCAAGGTCTTTCCAGAACTCTATTTTTAGGGAATCAACAACGTATTTCAAGATAAGATTTCTTTCGAGTTTTTCTAATTTCTTACCCCTTTTTCCCCCGAGTCTTTCAAATAGAAGGTTTGAGAGTTCTTTAACAGTAAACATTGTAGGTGGTATTATCCCGGGCTTGCCAGATGCTTTAAGGAGATACCTTCGGAAATAAAACTTGTTTCTTTGTGATGGAAAGATGAGGAGGATGTCGGATAGGTCGGGCCATACGGCTCGTATGAGAGAGTTCTCTTTAAGTTTATCCCACACATAATCAGCAAGTGTAGGCAAGAATGGGAGCTCTATGGGAATTATCTTTATTTTTGATGAAATATCCTGCATAGCTACAGATTGCATGGAGTATAAATTACATCAACAACACCGAAAGACACCGAACTCACCGAATTGTGGTGTCAGGTCACAGACTCGAATGAGAGTTACCTCCTGACACTGTAAGCGAAAATGTAGGCACAAATTCAATTTGTGCCAGGTCACTCTCTAATGCAACAGAACTATCTTTTTTGTTTGAGAGCTATTGCCAACAACAATATGGCAGAAGTAAATACCACTTAAAACAGACTGAGCATCATCATTTTTACCATCCCAGGTTACCCTGTGTAATCCCTCTGGTATAATTGTATTTGCCAATGTCCGAACTTTCTGTCCCATTATGTCATAAATCTCCAGAACAACCTTATTCTCTCTGGTTAAAGTATATTCAATGGTAGTCTCGGAAGTAAATGGGTTTGGGTAGTTATACAAACTAAATCTCTGGTTGTTGACCAGCTCAATTCCAACTTTTTCTACCTCAATATCCACATAAACTGGTAGATGGTCTGATGCATAGTATAATGCATTAGCAACATCAGCAGAGACTGCAGAGTTAGTTCCAAAATTTATTGATTTATTGAAGTGATTGCCATCGTTTCCAAAGGCAGTATATGTGTCGGTTAAAAGTGTTATTCCTACCGTATCAAGAAAAGTTGCAGAACACAGAATCATATCAAATCTGTCATCCAATCCACCACCGGCTCCACCATCAAGAAGCTTTTCTAACCGTGTAGATTGTGTATGTATAGATGCAAAAGCTTGATTGTTATGCCAGTATCCAGGTGCGTCAAGTGGGTCCCATAAACGACCGTTGTTATTTTCTAAGTCAGCAGTGAGTTTCTGAAAGGCAAGTTCATTACTATAATAAATATTAAAGTCACCAACCACCAGAAAGTTGGTGCCAACCTCGCAGGAATCAAGATGATTTCTCAATATTGTTGCCTGCCGGAGACGCACCGCAGTACAATCCCTTAATGCCTTGAGATGGACGGATAGTACACGAAATTGGGCTGAATCTGGTACTGTTTTCAAATAATACTCTGCTATATCCCTTTCGCCTTGGGTTGATATTCCTGTTAGTAAAAATTTGACAGAGTCACATATTATCCTGGATGTGCGATAGAAGAGGCTGTTGTAAAGATCCTGTTGTAAATTAAGATTGAAGTCTGCCATTCTAAACAAAACTGTATCCCAATTCATTACTGAACCGAGAAACTGGCGAGCTCCAGCCCACTTTGTTATTTCCTGACACACAACAATATCTGGTTGAATTTCGTTCATAACCACCCGAAAATGCTCAATTCTTTCTTCTCCCATTGATTCTGGAAAATTAAGGATATTGTAAGTGGTAATCCGGATGGTATCAGCGGACGTGGCACTTATCAGAGAAAACGCGAATACCAGAAGGACACATAAAAATATAACTATAAGTTTCTTCATAGAATCAGATTTGATGATATTAGAAGTGGAAATGTAGGCACGAATTCAATTCGTGCAAAACAACTAAACGGGATCCCACTAAAGGCGGAGGCAATTTGTGCCAGGTCACTCTTCTGTGGGAGAGGTCTCCTGACCTCGATGATCTATTATAAATCATTTCTCCCAAAAAGTCAAGAAGTTTTTGTCGTTCTCCATCAATTTCTATAATACCTTTCCTGTGTTTGTGTTTTAGGTTTCCAGAGATTATACTGTCTTTCCATTTTCGTTGGGGGACCAAGAACTTTGACACAAGAAACAACGCGTATCGCAATTACGGGTATTTTTTTGCTTGACTTTCTAATCTTTTTGTGTTACAGGGTTTCCCAAAACTCTAATCCCTTATATATCAACGACTTATGCACAGCATTCTTCGAACAAAAGCCAAAAATGACGATTTCCTAAACCAATGTAAGTCTTTATTTTGTAAGGCCTTACGCTGTTGTTTCTTGCCAAAAACCCCGTATTTTGAACATTTTACGGCGTATTTTAAGGGCATTTTTAGGTGGTTTAGGAAAAGTTGTATGGCAAATTATACAGTAATCCATTAGTATAATAGAACAGAAACTTTACCAAGCCTTAAGAAACCAAAGAATCTTTATCTCTTACCTGTACAGGTAGAAAAGTCTTTTACCTGCCTACCGGCAGGCAAGTCACTGTTGTTTATTTTTTTCACAGGGACTCTTAAGAGACTTGTAAGAGATTTTTTAAAACAAAAATATATCTTTGTCTCTTAACAGTCTCTTGAAAGTCACTGTCAATTTTTCTGTTAACAGGGATTGGACGAGACTTGCGTGAGACTAAAAATAAGATTATCTCTTAAGTTCTCATAGAATCCCTGTTAAAACTAAAAATAGGTTGTCTCTTATAGGTCTCTTACCTGCCTACCGGTAGGTAGGAAGTCCCTGTTAAATATTGAAAAACAGAAATAAAAATCTCTCTTACCCTGTTAAAATGACTTTTGGGAAGTCCTGTGTGTTATAATAATTTTGCATTTTATTTCCGTAAATTGATAATATTATCAATATAGAGAAATGAAATTCGAAGAATTTTTAAAAATCTACAACCAAGCTCCCTTAGTAGATTCAAGTACATTTGCTTTATACTCACAAAACCCACAGGATTTAAGACGTCAGGTAAGGGAATGGACAAAAAAGGGCTATATTTTACCTCTAAAAAGGGGTATATATTTTTTCAATGAGAATTATCGAAAAAAAGAGCCTTCCCTTTCGTTCATTGCCAATTTTTTGATTACTCCATCTTATTTGAGTTTAGAGTATGCATTGGGTTCTTACGACTTAATTCCTGAAAAAGTTACCGTATTTACAGCCATAACCACCAGAAAAACCACTATTTTAAAAAATTGTTTGGGTGTATTTGAATATCATTCAGTAAAACAAAATCTATTTTACGGATTTAAAAGAAAAGTAGATAAAGAACAAGAATTTTTTATCGCTTTTCCTGAAAAGGCTCTTTTGGATTATTTTTATTTGAATAGGCAATTTAAAGGAAGTTTTTCTGAGTTTGAATCTCTAAGGTTACAGAACCTGGAAATTATAGATAGAAATAGATTGAGTAATTACAGTTTAAAATATAATAGAAGGACAAGGAAAATTGCCAGGGATTTAATCGACTATATAGATAAATATACCAAAAAATATAAGGTTTTGTAATGAAAGGTTACATTGGAGACATTATAGATAAAAGTTTGCCCCGTGAGGACAACGAAAACAGGCTACGGGAGTACATCCAAAAATACTTACTATTTATTCTTTACAGAAAAAAATTCTACTACGAACTAATCTTCACGGGAGGAACTGCCTTAAGATTCCTCTATAAACTAAGAAGATTCTCAGAAGATTTAGATTTCAGCTTATCTAAAAAGGCGAGAAATTACGATTTCTTGAAAATGCTGGAGATATTAAAAAAAAGAACTTACCCTTGCAGGATATGAAGTAGAAATCAAATATAGTTTAGAGAAAACAGTTCACAACGCTTTCTTTAAATTCCCCGACGTACTATATGAATACGGTATCAGTCCACATAAAGAGGAGAAAATTTCTATTAAAATTGAGATAGATACATATCCTCCCCGGGGGAGTAGAGAAGAAGTTACAATTTATAATTCTATTTTTATGTTCTATATTCACCATTATGATTTACCATCCCTATTCGCGGGCAAAATTCATGCCCTATTATGCAGGGGATATACAAAGGGTAGAGACTGGTATGATTTGTTGTGGTATCTGACTAACTTTAAAGATTTAGAACCAAACATTACAATGCTTAACAATGCTATAAAACAAACCTGTGAGAAGGGAATCGAATTGAGAAAAGAAAGTTGGAAGAAGGTATTAAGGAAAGAGGTAGATAAACTTGATGTTGAGAAAGTTAGAAATGATGTCAGCCGATTTTTGGAAAACCATTCCGATATTGAGCTTTTGAATAAAGAAAATTTATATAAAATTTTGCAGGATGATAAGGTGCAATAAAAGATAATTGGGGTCAGGTCTTTAATTTTAAATTTTGCAAGTCAGTAGGATAATTAATGGTTTAGTTACCTGATGCTTTTACATCCTCTGGTTTGATATATACAAATTCGCCCGGTTTCAAATCGCCCAGTCGAAGATTGCCTATTCTTATTCTTTTTAATGAAAGCACCCTAATCCCAAGTACCCTGG
>JAYENM010000356.1:0-6612 GCA_034722095.1 Caldifarciminota bacterium
AAAAGCAAAACCTAACATAGAGTTCTCAAACCTGCGAAATATGGTGCTTGTTGCAAAACTTATCATCTCCTGTGCATTACAAAGAAAAGAATCAAGGGGTCTGCACTGGGTAGAGGATTATCCCTATAAAAATCCAAATTACGAGAGGGATACCATCGACTAATGACAATTGACAATTTACAATTGATAATTGATAAGGGGGGTCTTATGGAGAAAAATATAACTCTGAAAGAAGTCACAATTATACCTACAGCAAGGGAACGGATAGAGAAAAAGATAGACAAACTGGAAAAATTTTTTGATAACATAATATCAGTAAATGTTCTGCTGGAAAAAGATAATACCCGATATATTGCAGAAATCAGAACGCATCTTGGACATAAAACTATAACGGCCAAAAAGGAAGCCTATAACCTCTCTGCTGCAATTGATAATGTGTATAAGAAGATAAAAAGAGAAATATCAGAATATAAAACCAAAATAAGAAAAAAATGAATATAAAAGACCTCACTCAAATAGAAGGACTCTCTTTTGATATCATCGCCGGAAAATCAGGGATAGATAATAAGATAAAAAACGAGATAGTATACTTCCCTGAACTTCTTATAACCGGGTTTGATGTTAATAGTGGGAAAGATAGCATACAAATTATCTCCTGTGATGCGTTAAACTATGCAAAAGAAAATCCAAACCTTCTGAAAAACTTAACTAAAACCAGCCCGCCCTGTATAATCATTCCTTACGATGTTTCTCCGCCAGATAGTCTTATACAGATCTGTAATGAAAACAAGATACCTCTTCTCGTTACTAATTTGTCTCTTTTTGACATAAGAAATAAAATAGAGTATCGGTTAGAACGAGAATTTGCACCATCTGTTCTTGTTCATGGCACGCTTATAGATGTGTATGGTATGGGTGTTCTATTACAGGGAACAAGCGGTATAGGGAAAACAGAATGTGCACTAGATCTCGTGTTCAGAGGACATCGACTTGTAGCAGATGATGTGGTGAAGATAATTAAGAGAAAGGATGGAAAGTTGGAAGGTGAAGGAATTGAGAAAAACGAAAAACTAAAGCATCATATTGAAATAAGGGGAATAGGTATACTGGATCTGCGAAGTATATTTGGTATACGGGGAGTGAGGAGAAGGAAGGGTATAGAACTGGTAGTAAGCCTATACGAAGCACGCTGTAAAACTCCTGCTGAAATCACAGGGATAGAGAGCAAGACATGTAAAATTCTGGATGTGGAACTTACTGAGGTGCCCATTCCTCTTGTTCCCGGAAAAAATATTTCAGCATTGATTGAAGTAATTGCACTTAATAAAGTACTCAAACTCAGTGGCATTAACTCTGCAGTGAAATTCAATGAAGAACTTATACGGGTGATGAAAAGCCATAGAAGAAAAGATAAAAAAATAAAAAATGAGCAAGGTGGTAATTATAATGGGGTCACGGGCTGACCTGTTACACACCAAGAAGGTATCCGCTGTTCTCAAGGAATTTGGTGTTGACTGCGTGTTGAGAATTGCATCTGCACATAAAACTCCTCTTAAGGTACTGGAAATTATTAAAGAATATGAGCCAGAAAGAGTGGTATTTATTACAGTGGCTGGAAGAAGCAATGCCTTGAGTGGTTTTGTGGACGCCAACACCACAAAACCTGTCATTGCTACTCCTCCTAATAACAGCGAATTTACGAGAGTGGACATCTTTTCAAGTTTGAGAATGCCGTCAGGGGTCTGCCCAATGGTTGTGCTGGAAGCCGGTGAAGCAGCACTTGCCGCCATTAAAATTCTTGCTATCGGGGACGAAAAATTAGCAAGAAGAATAAAGGAATACCAACAGAAAAAACAAGAAGATATAGAAAAACATGACAGTGAGGTGATGCAAAATGGGTAGTGTGAAAGATTTAATAGTTCTGAAAAAGCCCAATAACAACAACTCAGGAATCGGGCGTTTTATATTCTCTGACAGATATTCAGTATTTGATTGGGGTGAGATGCCAAATCATATAAAGGATAAGGGAAAGGCTCTCTGTGTGACGGGCGCTTATTTCTTTGAGAGACTCGAAGAGATAGGCATAAAAACCCACTATCTCGGGGTAGTAGAAAACGAAAAGTCAAAACATCTACCCCAACTTAATGAACCTTCAAACTGCATGGAGTTTAAGCTGTTTCGTGTAATAACCCCTCAGCAGAAAAATGATTCTTATGATTATTCAATTTATAGAAAGGAAAGGACTAATTTTCTTATACCCCTTGAAGTGATATATCGTAATTCACTTCCAGAGGGCGCCAATCTCCTAAAAAGACTGAAGGACGGCAAATTAAAACTGAAGGATATTGGATTTGAGAGGATACCTCTACCCGGGGAAAAACTGAAGACTCCGCTGCTTGATGTATCAACAAAACTGGAATCAACAGATAGATACATAACATGGAAAGAGGCAGAAAAACTAACAGGATCTACCAAGAGCGAAATGGAAGAGATAAAAAGAATAACCTTATCAATCAATGAACTTATAACAGAAGAGGTTAAAAGGATAGGTCTGTTCAATGAGGACGGCAAGGTGGAATTTGGGTTTGATGAATTTAGAGATATTGTACTTGTAGATGTGCTCGGCACACCTGATGAATGCAGATTTACTTTTGAGGGTATACCTATGTGTAAGGAAATAGCGAGAATATTTTATAGGAAAACATCCTGGTATAAGGAGGTAGAAGAGGCAAAAAAGAGGAATAAAGTGAATTGGAAAAAAACTGTAACTACTCTCCCACCCTCTTTGTCATATCGGCTCGCTGAATTAATTTCTATGGTCTACAAGGACATTGCCAACGAAATCACCCAGAGAATCTGGTTTAGAGATACCCCTCCGTTGAAGGAGATAATGTATGAGATTAAGGATTTTATTTCCTGATAAAAGCAAGCCTGACGCTTGCTGGTAGGATTACATTCTCATTCTACTTCAGGGTTTTATGATAGGTTAAGGTCTGAAGGCATCTTCAATATGAGCTATCTCTTCTTTTCCATTTCTTTGAATGATACTTACTATATCAAACCTCACGTCACACTTTCCAAGAAGTTTCTTCTCATACAACCATCGCTTAGCATTCCTTGCAATGCGTCTTCTTTTTCTCTCATCAACTGCCTCAAACGGCTCCCCAAATAGATCTGTTTTTCTTCTCTTAACCTCAACAAAGACCACCGTGCCTTTTTTTTCACAGACAATGTCTACCTCTCCACCTTTTCTCCTATAATTTCTGTCAAGGATACAATAACCTTTATTCCTGAGAAACCCACTTGCCTTCTCTTCCCCACCTATACCAAACTGCCTTCTGGTATCCATGTTTTTTACGTCTCCTTGACCTTCATTGCACTTTTGCCCTTTCTCCCCCGCAGGTAATAGAGTTTTGCCCTTCTTACTTTGCCTCGTTTTACCACCTGAATCTTTTGTATATTTGGCGAATGCAACGGAAATATACGTTCTATACCTATCCCGTACGAAACCCTTCTCACTGTAAATGTCTTGCTTACCCCAGTTCCTCTCTCTTTTATCACAATACCCTCAAATCTCTGGGTTCTCTCTTTGTCACCTTCTTTTATCTTTATGTATATCCTTATCTTATCGCCCACAGTGAAATCCTGTATCTCTTCCATAGAACCTCCTCTTCCTTCTCTTTTCTACCCGCCACTTACGTATCGCCTCATGATTTCCAGACAACAGGGCATCAGGAACCCTCATGCCTTCGAAATCTGCAGGTCTTGTATAATATGGCGCATCCAGACTATCCGAATAAAACGAATCGCCTTTTGCTGATTCCAGGTCACCAATTACTCCAGGAATAAGTCTCACTACCGCGTCCAGCACAACAAGTGATGGAATTTCACCACCAGAAAGGACATACTCCCCGATGGATATCTCGTCTTGTATGAGATAATCTCTTACTCTCTCATCAACACCCTTATAATGTCCACATATCAATATGATATGGGGAAGTGTGGACAACTCTTTTGCTATCTCTTGGTTAAAAATCCTCCCCTGAGGGGAGAGAAGAACAACTCGCGATTGGGGTGTAAGAACCTTTCTAACTCCATAGAATATAGGCTCGGGTTTCAATATCATCCCCGGTCCGCCACCATAAGGATAATCATCTACTCTATGATGAGGATCGGAAGAAAAATCCCTAAGGTCCCATACATATAACTCTAATAACCCTTTCTCCTGAGCACGCTTTATGTTACCTTTCGAAATAGCGCCAGAGAAAATCTCCTTCGCTACTGTAAAGATATCTACACGCATCATTCAAGTATCTCGAGCACAGCGCGCTTCCCTGCCTTCATAGATGCGGCAGTAATTATCGTTCTCATAGCTCTCGCAGTCTTCCCATCCTTCCCTATCACCTTCCCAAGTTCGGATTTATCTACCCTGAGTTCATATACGATGGTACGCTCACCATCGATCTGGGATACGCTGACCTTATCGGGCTGGTCAACCAGCTCCTTTGCCATCATCTCTATCAGGTCCTTCAGACTCATATGTCCTCCTTTCCCAGCTCTTCATCAACCGGGCTACTGTTTCAGTGGGTTTAGCACCTCTCTCAATCCAGTAAGATGCGCGCTCTAGAGAGAGCCTTGTCTCCTCCTTCCTCAGAGGATTATATATACCTATCTCCTCTATGTATTTCCCGTCTCGTTTCGAATGAGAATCGGCTACAACTATCCTGTAAAATGGAGAATGTTTTTTACCCATTCGTAGTAATCTTATCTTGACCACATCTACCTCCTATTCCATGCACAAAACTGTGGTAGATTCAAAAACCTAAGCTACTTATCTCAAAAGATGCATTAGTTTGTTAGTTTGTTAGTTGGTTAGTTTGTTAGACTCCAACCAACTTTTTAATCTTGTCAATATCGCTTTATCGTTTTGCACTTTGCTTTTTAGATTCTGGATTTCGCAATAGATACTCATATTCCCAAGTCTCTTTTGTGAGTTTCTCTATCTTTTTCCCGTATGTAGAAAGTCCCCTTACATACTCTTTGTCTTTCAGCGCTTCATCTCCCGAGGGGTCGTTTGCCTTGGCATTCGTCTCAGTAAGAATTTTGTGCATTACATCATAATGATCCCTTATAGGACATTGTCTCAACCAATTTCCTACCCCATTTTTAGGTCTCTCATACCCGTACTCAGCTTGCCATCTCCTTATCTTCTTAAAAAGTTCTGACTGCATAGCATCAGAGAGGTTCTTGCCATTTTTGTATAGTTCGATTACATTATCAAGATAGTACGGGACGAATACACACGGGCATATATTACCGTCCCAATCTATATAGAAGTATCCTCCACCTCTTGCAGCAGATATACAACCATCAGATGCGGTGCCCGAGTTCCAGAAGTCCACAAGAAATACATCCTTTTCTTTAACCAACCTCCACTCTTCATGAAGGAGCCTTACTCTATCTTCTGGCGAAGGAAGTAATTCTAATGTATAATCTCTTCCTATAGGCATATAATGAAAATACCACCCGTATATAGCACCCTGTTCATTAAGATAGAAATCAATAAATTTATCAGTCGTAATAAGATTCAAGTTATTCTTTGTAACTGTAACTGATATACCAAATGGGACACCAACATTCCTTAAATTCTCCATTGCAATGAGTATTTTTTCGTAAACACCCTCACCTCTTCTTGCATCTGTCTCTTCCTTGAAACCTTCTACAGAAACTGCAGGTGTTATATTACCCACAGATGCAAGAGATTCCGCCATTTTCTCATCTATAAGAGTACCATTTGTATACATTAGGAAAAAGCAATCATCATGCGTCTTCGCAATATCCAATATGGTTTTGCCTTTATCCCTGTACATAAGAGGTTCTCCACCGGATACCACAAAGAAGTTTGCCCCCCATAATTTTTTCGCATCTCTTATGATGCCATCAAATACATCATAGGGCAGTTTTCTCGGAGTAGCGTCCGCATTTGCGTAACACCCTTTACACCTCAAATTGCAAGATTTAATAGGAGATATCGTGATAAATATAGGGGGCTTGAATCCATGCTTTTCTATAAATTTGCGCCTCTTATAAAAACCACCAAAGAACACATTCCCAAGGAAAACTTGTATAATTCCCCTTGCGGTTTGATTCGATACAAGACCCCTATCAAAAGCCCTTTTTATAGAATGCAGAAGCGCTTTGCCAAGAAGACATTTGTCCTCTTGAACCTTGAGGGGTCTATCATCAGGATTTTTCTCTATAAGGTCTTCATAGATACGCCTCTCAATACTATTCAAGAGAAATTTTCTTGCGTATCGGTTGGTTATTGCCACTTCCCAAAGCTTAAGAAGGGCATTTACTCCCCTTGCCATAATACCTCCTTTGCTTCTTCCTCAATAACTCTGGTAAGTCGTTTTATACCCTCGTCTATTCTCTCCAGAGTGGGGTAGGAAAAATTCAATCTCATCGTATTTTTACAATTACCGTCATAATGAAACGCGGAACCAACGACATAAGCAACCTTGTTCTTAACTGCCTTATCAAACATAATATTGGCATCCATCCCCTCCGGAAGAGTCACCCACAGGAATAAACCACCATCTGGTTTTGTCC
>JAYENM010000357.1:0-6590 GCA_034722095.1 Caldifarciminota bacterium
AAGAGGAGAGATTATCACCGGAATATATAAGAAACGGTGTGGCATCTGGCACAATAGTCATACCCTCCAACAGCAAAAATCACCCTACGAAATATATTGGTATAGGTAAAGGATTACGAACCAAAGTGAACGCAAACATAGGCACATCTCCCGATGTCGTAGATATAGAAGGAGAAATAAGAAAGGCGCATATAGCTGAAAATTATGGCGCAGATACCATTATGGACCTTTCAACCGGAGGGAATCTCTCCCATATAAGAAGAAAGATTAAAGAGGCGTTCTCTGGTCCCCTCGGAACTGTTCCTATCTATGAGATAGCCTGTAGAAAGGCAGAGATGCAGATAGATTTCAGAAAGGCGGGAGAGGATGAGATAATTGATATTGTAGAGGAACACGCAAGGGACGGGGTTGACTTCGTGACCGTGCACTGTGGAGTTACAAAATGCGTTATTGATACCCTTAAAAGTCAGGGCAGAATCATGGATATTGTATCAAGAGGAGGCGCTATTCTTGCCGCATGGATGGAATACAACAAGAAGGAAAACCCGTTATATTTGCATTTTGATAAGGTTCTTGACATTGCAAGGGAGTATGATCTGACGCTCTCTCTTGGGGACGGACTCCGTCCCGGTTCAATAATTGATTCAACAGATAGACCTCAGATAGAGGAGTTGATAGTGCTTGGAGAACTGAGAGATAGAGCACTTGAGGCAGGTGTTCAGGTAATGATAGAGGGTCCCGGACACATCCCCATTCACGAAGTAAAGATGAATGTAGAGATAGAAAAGAGTATATGTAAGGGCGCTCCGTTTTATGTTCTTGGTCCAATTGTAACGGATATAGCACCTGGTTATGACCATATTACATCTGCAATAGGGGGAGCGCTTGCAGCAGCCTATGGAGCAGATTTTCTCTGTTATGTTACTCCTGCAGAACATATCGGCCTTCCAACAGAGGACGATGTAAAGGAGGGGGTTATTGCGACGAGGATTGCTGCACACGCGGGCGATATTGCGAAAGGGTTAAGCGGAGCACTTGATATTGATAAAGAAATATCCACAGCAAGAAGGAGACTTGACTGGAAGAAGCAAAGAAAACTCGCAATAAATCCTGGAAAGATAGCAGCAGAGAAAGGTGTTGGAACCTGCACTATGTGCGGTAATTACTGCGCTATAAAGATTATAGAAGAGTATGTAACCAGTGAAACTGGCAAAAAACAAAAGCCACAGAGATAAATCAAAAATCAAAAATATCCACAGGATCCGTATGGACACAGGTCAATGTAGAAATTCTAAATAATAATTTCTCCGTGCTGTCGGGAGTTTCCTCCCGACAGGTAGAATAGTATTCTGTGTCAGGAGGTAACTCTCATATCCATACGGATCCTGTGGACGAGTCTGTGACCTGACACCACGAGTTCATCCTGTTTTTCTGAAATTCCAAATTCTTCCAAACAAGTCAGGGTCGTCTGGAATTTATTTCTCCGTGGTATCGGCCTGCCTGCCGGTAGGCAGGGAGTTATATTCACCACCAAGGCACGAAGACACTAAGTTTTTAATTATTTTTTAATTTTTTCTTCGTGAACTTCGTGCCCTTTGTGTCTTCGTGGTTAGTCTTTTAATTTTGCATTTTGATATTTAATTTCTGCCTGCCCTACCTACCGGTAGGCAGGCGGCAGGCAGGTTTGATTTTATTATAAGGGGGGGATATGGCAGAGAAGAAGATGTCAGTGGAGGAGCTCCTTGCAAAAGCAAAGAAACCCGGCGAGGATGCTATGAAACTCCATCCTTTCTATAAAGGAAAGATAGAGGTGGTTCCAAAGTGTTGTGTGCGTGGCTTCGATGACTTCGCAATCTGGTACACTCCTGGAGTTGCAAAACCCTGCAGGGATATAGAAACAAATCCAGAGAAGGTATTTGAACACACCAATAAAGCCAATTTTGTTGCAGTCATCTCCGATGGCACAAGGGTGCTTGGGCTTGGTGATATAGGTCCTGAGGCAGGGCTACCCGTTATGGAGGGAAAAGCGCTTCTCTTTAAGTATCTTGGAGGAGTTGACGCATTTCCTATATGTCTTGACACAAAAGACCCCGATAAGTTTATAGAGACCTGCCTCTTGCTTCAGCCATCCTTTGGTGGTTTTAATTTGGAAGACATTGCTCAGCCGAAATGCTTTTACATTCTGGATGAATTAAGAAAAAAAGCAAGAATACCCGTATGGCATGATGACCAACAGGGAACTGCTGCTATAACTTTAGCTGGTCTTATCAATGCAGTAAAGATTGTAGGAAAAAAACTGGATGAGGTAAAGATCTCAATGGTCGGTGCAGGTGCAGCCAATACAGCATGTCTAAGGGTGATGATATCTGCTGGAGTTCCCCCGGAGAATGTGATTATGTGCGACATAAACGGAATTCTTCATTCAGAGAGAACAGATTTTGAGGAGACCGATCCCAGATACCAGTTCTGTAAAACAACGAACAAAGAGGGAAGAAGAGGCGGAATTCCGGAAGCAATGAAGGGAACAGATGTCTGTATTGCATATTCAAAACCAGGTCCCGGGACCATAAAACCGGAATGGGTAAAATCAATGGCAAAGGACTCGGTACTCTTTACCTGCGCCAATCCTATTCCAGAGATCTGGCCCTGGGAGGCAAAAGAAGCAGGTGCAAAGGTTGTGGCAACAGGAAGGGGAGATTTCCCAAATCAGGTGAACAACTCTATTGGATTTCCCGGGATATTCAGGGGAACCCTTGATGTTATGGCAAAAACAATAACAGATGAAATGTGCATAGTTGCAGCTAAAGAACTTGCTAAATGTGCAGAAGACAGAGGGATTTCTGAAAATTATATCGTACCCCGAATGGACGAATGGGAGATATTTCCAAGAGAGGCGGTTGCTGTTGGCCTCAAAGCAATAGAACAAGGAGTTGCTCGTGTTGAACTCTCAAAGGAAGAGCTGATGAATCGTGCGGAAGAAAAGATAAAAAGGGCAAGGAATGAAACACATGCACTTATGAAGGAAGGGTTTATAAAACTGCCGTAATCCGTAGACCGTGGTCCGTCTGGTGAATTTCCGGACGCTAAGCAGGCATATCAGCCAACCAGAATAGCAGTAGGAAGAGTATCAGAGCATCAGCTAACCTTACTACCTTTCATTTTGATATTTGATTTTTGATATTTGATATTTCTATAGGGGGGTTATGCAATACATTCTCGCCTTTCTACTATTAACAATGCCACAAGGCTTTGTCCGTCTTTCTGTTACATCAGAGAAAGAGTATTTTAACCTTTGTCTTCCTTTATCACTCATTGAATATACGGATATGTTTATGAAAGGAGGAGAGGGAGTTGGCGAGGGACTCAAAGATGTAGAACTCCATATTGGAGACACTTTAATAAATGTAGATACGGAAGAAGAGAAGATGCTTATGGTCGTTGTAGGAAAAGATAAGATACTGGAACGAGGAGAGAAAAACCTAGAATGGTTTCGTGCGGAGATAGAGGATAAAAAAAATGGAAAGGCTACAATAAAAATACCATTGTGGGCATTTAAGTTATTATCAAAATTCGGGGTAAACATAATGAATGAGTTAGACACTGCTTTTCTCAATGCTCTTGCAGAATCCATTAAGGAGATGGGAGGCGGTAGATATAGATTTTTGGAGATTAGAGATAGAGAAAGTTCGATAGATATATATGTGGAATAGAAAGACCACAGACTTAAGACAACAGACCACAGACCTCATACCACAGATTACCCATAACCAAGACTTTGTGGACTCGGTGCCTTTGTGGTGAGGCTTTTAATTTTGAGATTTGATTTTTTATATTTGATATTTGACTTTACTACGGGGGATGTATGGCATTAGGATGGCAAGAAATAGTTCTCATACTCCTGGTTGCTCTTCTGCTCTTTGGAGCGAAGCGACTCCCGGAGGTTGGAAAGGCTCTCGGGAAGGGAATTCGAGAATTCAAGGATGCGATGAAAGGGATAGATGAAGGGAAAATAAAAAGGGGGTAAGTTAACTTACCCCCTTTTAAGGCTGTCGTAATTACTCATTCTCGCTTATTCTGGTTTCTTCTTTGTCTCCTCTATCTTTACCTTCAATTCATCGAGTTTTGCGTCAGCTTCCTTTAGAGCCGCAATCTCGTCGGCGAGTCCTTCTATCCTCTCTTTAAGGGCAGAGATACCCCTCTTGAGTGGCTCAGTTGCCCTGGGGCTCTTATCTAAAATTGCCAACGAATCGCCAATCACTGTAAGTTGTACCTCAAGTAATACTACTTCCCCAATCTCTGTCTTAAGTTCCTCTATCTTGGGGAGAAACTCTTCCGATGGCTTTGCTGTTACTTCCTGCTCAAGTGCCGTAACCTGTTCTGTAAGAGGCACTCCTGCTTCTATCTTCTCTGCAAGGGAATCTACATCAGTCTGTAGCCTCTGCAGACCTATCTTCACAGGATTAGCACACGCAAGGACCAATGCCAATCCCAGCAACCCCGCTATTGCTCCTTTCATTCTCATATTACCCCCTTCGTAGTGAAATTAAAAAGCCTCATCTAACTTTTTGGGCTTCTTTATATATTATATATTAATTTTTATACTTTGTCAAGGAAAAAACTTGACAAAATGACTTTTTTATAATAAACTTTAGTAATTATAAAAATTTTGGCACTAAATTTAACCCATTCGTGCTGTCGGGAGTTATTTTCACCACCAAGGCACGAAGACACTAAATTTTTTTAATTATTAGTTATTTCCTTCTTCGTGAACTTCGTGTTCTTTGTGTCTTCGTGGTTAGGTTTTCTGACAAATTTTCAATTTCCAATGCCCAATGACCAATGACTAACACCCATCTTCGTTTGGCATTTGGATTTTAATTTTTCATTTTGCACTTTGCATTTTAATATTTTCTGTGCTGTCGGGAGTTACCTCCCGACAGGTAGAGGAACATTGAGCATGTGTCAGGAGGGTATACCGAAGGTCGCCGTAAGGCAACTCCTGACACCACAGACTCGGTAACTCTCATGCGAGTCTGTGACCTAACACCACAGAAATATATGCTTTCTAATTACTTAACACTAATTGTCCTCATCTCATCACTTGCCATTGTATTCCTCGTATCAAGATTTGTAAAGAGCCTCCCCAAAAGAGTGACTATTTATCTCATTCTTATTTTTCTTGTTTACTGTTTTAAGGCGTCGGAACTGATAATATCCCCAAAAAGATTTCATTCACCTTACTCACCTGAAGAATTCGGTATGGAGTACAGAGATATAAATTTCTCAACAGAAGACGGGATAAATATAAGAGGATGGTATATAGAAGGCACTGAGAAGGGAACGATAATTCTGTGTCATCCCTACGGTATGGATAAAGGTGATTGTCTGCCACAGGCGAGATTTCTGAACCGCTCTGGATACAACATACTTTTGTTTGATTTTAGAGGTCACGGTAACAGTGGGGGGAAATATTCGTCTCTGGGTTACTATGAAGTGAGGGATTTACTTGCGGGAGTATCGTTTCTCAAAGAGAAAGGAGAAAATAGAATAGGGGTAATGGGATTCTCTATGGGCGGAACAGTTGCATTACTCGGGGCATCTCTTACTCCTGACATCAGCGCAGTGGTAAGTGAAGGCGCATATCTATCCTTTCATTCTGCTATATACTCTTTTGCAAAATGTTACTATCGTGCGCCAAGATATCCGTTCCTGCCACCGGCTATATGGACTGCTGGTATAAGACTTGGATTTAACCCGAAAGAACTGAACCTTAAAAATTGCCTGCATAAAATCTCTCCGACGCCCATCTTAGTGATCCATAGCAGAAAAGACAGGGAGATACCGATATCTGAGGGGATAGAGATATTCAACACAGCCGACGAGCCAAAGTATTTATGGGTTGTTTCTAATGCGGAACATCTGGAGTGTTATATGAAAGAGGGAAAGAGATACGAGAAGAGGATTATCGATTTTTTCGCTACCTCGCTTCGCACAATTTCGCCCTTTACAATTCCTTAGTTTTACCACAAAGAACACAAAGTACACAAAGAATAACAAATTTATTTAAAAAACTAACTAATCAATCTCTTTCTTAGTGCCTTTTCGTTATCCGTTAACTAACGGAAACGGACTTAGTGGTGAATCTCTTATCACATCTTTTACCACGAAGGCACAAAGTAGGGGCGAATTGCTATTCGCCCGTGGTTGGGTGTGGTGTCAGGAGTTACCTCCTGACACAAGTTTTTTGCACGAATTGAATTCCTGACTGCTGTCAGGCAGGCGTGCCTACAATCTACAATTTATCTCTTTGTGTCCTTTGTGCTCTTTGTGGTGAAAAATACTGAAATCTTCAATCTGTAATTACCTTATGCGGGTACGCACCCGGAGCAACCAAACAGGGTCCCCCTCTATAATACCGGGCGGAAGGTTAGTTGATAAGGCAGTAACCTGGTAAATACAGGGAACCTGTAACATGCTAAAATAATTGGACACAAGACTGCCAACAATATCGGCTTGCTTCTGGACAGTGACCGCGCTTTCTGCATAAAACGCCCCCATTATTTTTAGATGAGGCACACCAGGTCCGGCCA
>JAYENM010000358.1:0-6561 GCA_034722095.1 Caldifarciminota bacterium
AGATTGCCCTCAAGAATGCCTCGTTTGGAATAGCCTATACCTATACAGAACCCCTTACCTGGTATGAATACATAAAAGAGACTGGTACGATTGCAAAAGAAAAGGGTCTTAAGAATGTATTAGTTACCAATGGAATGATAAATGAAAAACCCCTTCTTGAGATTTTACCGTTGATCGATGCACTCAATATTGATTTGAAATCTATGAATCCCGATGTGTACAAGCGCATAATTAAAGGAGACCTTAAAACAGTTTTGAATACGATAAGGATTGCCAAAAAACATGCCCACATAGAAATTACAAACCTTCTTATCCCTGACTTAAATGATTCTACTAATGATATAAAGATGCTTGTTGATTTTATCAAAGAGATTGGCGAAGATATTCCTCTTCATTTTTCACGCTACTTTCCTCATTACAAGTGGTCTACTCCTCCTACACCAGCCGAAACTATTATTAAGGCTTACAATATAGCAAAGGAAGAACTGATGTATGTTTATGTAGGTAACATCTTTATGTCTAAAGTATCAAATGATACATATTGTCCGAAATGCAACAATCTTCTCGTGGAGAGATCATTTATGTCTGGAAGGGTGGTGGGGATTAAGGATAGAAAATGCTCAAAATGTGGTAGAGAAGCAGATATCATAATAAACTAAAAATGTAAATATCAAAACGCAAAATGCAAAATTACAACCTGCCTGACGGCAGTCAGGAATTAAAGTTCAAAAAAATAATTAGTTTGCTGGTTTGTTAGTTTGTTAGAATCAAACTAACTAACAGACTATCCAACCAACTATCTCATCATTTTGATTTTTAATTTTTGATATTCTATTGTATGGTTCTCATCCTTCTTATCTTCCTCGGTCTGCCCCCTGAAAAAGACACCGTATTTGTAGGCAATGGCACATGGGGGCCCTATCTGCTATCTCCTTTTGTCATTGAAAACTCCGTTGAGGTTAGTTTAAATGGCAATTCTGTGTCCTATACGCTTTCTCCTGACAGAGGTATTCTTTTCTTTACTCATCCCGTAGCCCAGGAAGATACTGTTAGGTGCAGATATATGTCTCTTTCCTTTCATCTGAAAAATGAATATCTTATAAGGAATGAGATCGAGGACACAGTATGTATTGCAGAGACAACCCTCCTTTCTGAACCATCAGATAAACCCCAAATAAGATTTGGAGGAGAAAAGAGATTTGGTATATCACTTGGCAGCGGTAAAGACTTTTCAATAAATCAGGCAACCAAACTCTCACTTGAGGGTAAACTTTCAGAGAACATGAGAATAGAAGGAGAGTTATCCGATGAAGATCTTACTATACAACCAGAGGGAACTACACAGAATCTTCAGGATTTTGAAAATGCGTATATAAAAGTTGACGGAGAAAGCTCTTCGCTTTTACTTGGGGATATTGGTTTTTGTTTTGGTCCCACCTTGAATTTTGAAAAGCCTATAGAGAGGAAGGTTGAAGGGCTAAATCTGAAATTCAGCAATGTAACTTACTCCTGTAACGCAACTGCGTCCCTTGCAAAGGGTATACACAGGACTGTAAGATTTGAGGGTAGAGAAGGAAAGCAGGGGCCCTACACTCTATTAGATAAAAAGACGGTTGTGCCAGGCTCGGAAAGAGTTTATGTGGATGGAAGAGAACTCAAAAGGCTTAAGGAATACCGTATAGATTATTCATCCGGGGAACTTGAGTTTACAACCATCTTTCCAATATCAGGCGGAGAAGAAATTGTGGTTTACTTTGAGGAAGGGAACGCTGATTACAAAAGAGAAATATACGGGATTGAGACTGGTATAAAAGGAGATATTTCCATAAATGCGGGTGTATTTAGAGAGGCAGACGATGGGGAATATCCGCTTACATTATCACTTTCGGAAGGGGATAAAAAAACTATTGCCTCCTCAAAAGATTCTGTTGTATGGCTTCCTGGTTCAAGATATGTAGGAGAAAATAATGGCGATTACACAATGAATGACTCCATATTTATCTATGTAGGCTATGAAAGTGGAGATTGGAATGTGAAGTTTACTGATACTGAAGAGGGAGATTATGAGTATAATAGTCTTATAGGGGGTTTTGAATACGTAGGTAAAGGAAAAGGAAGATTTATTCCGTTTATCAGAGTACCGTTTCCTCGTGCACATACGCTCTCTGTAATATCACTTAACAAACAGTCTGGTAATTCCAGAATCTCTGTGAATGGACTATTTTCAATAAATGATATCAATACTCTTCGCAGAGGAAACGAGAAATTGGGCGGTAGAGGTAAGCTTTCTTATGACAATAGGGGTGAAATATACGAATTTAAGGCCTCGCTGTGGTCGAGTTCAAAAGAATTTTATTATCCTGATAAGAGAGAGAAATGGGGGAAAGGCTATGGTGTGAATTTTAATCTAACCCCAAGATACTGGTTCCTTCTTTCGGGATATATTGAAGGAGGAGATACTTACAGAGGCAGTTTGGGTTTTAAAATAGGCACAGATAGAAAAGGTATTGAATATAATTGGAATAAGAGAATACAATTCGTAGAAAGATATATGAAGGGTTACTACAGAATCAATAGTGTACTGCCTTATGTATTCGTTGGCAATATTGAAAGGGAGTTTATAAGGTCGAAAAGATATGGTGCAGGTATAGCGAACGACAAAGCAGAATTTGAGATTGCGGATGAGATAAGGGATACCCTCTCCTTTACATGGGAAACCTACGAAACAACAAAAAATGCGAGGGTGAGTTTACATCCACCAGGGTTTGATCTTGGTTTAATATATAAACAGGGCAAAAGATGGGGAGAGAACGTGAATCTCTTACTTGGCAACTTGTCGGGATTCTTGGATGGTGAATATGGAAACGTACACCTTGTATATGATCTCTCACGAAAAGAGAAGACACTATACGAGGAAATCTACTACGAGGTTAAAGAAAGAAGAGGCAATTTTTCAAGGGACTCACTCACTGGCAGATATTATCCTGACGAATATGGCGATTATGAAAGACATTATATACCGGTCAGTACTCCTCAATTGGTGAATCAATTCTTCTTCCAGCACATAATAAGTCTCCTTCCGACAAAGAATTGCAAAGTAACTATGACCACAATTAAATCAGGTGAGGGAGATAGAGTATCATTCTGGCAGAAGCAGTATGAAGTGAGCGATAGGAATTTTGCAAAGGTGTCTATCTCCTTAAAAGATAATTTTTTATTTTCATCCTGCTCCAAACAGGATGTAAGAGACGGAAAGACAGTGGGTTCCTCCACGGAGAGAAGAACAGAGGTGATGGAAGTTCTTGTAAATCCGCAGATTGTTGGTGCCTTTTTATCTCTTGGGTATTATATAGAGAACTCAGATGAGTCGTATATGGATAGGCAAAAGATATCAAGAGAGCAATTAAAGGAGATCAGAGGGAAGTTAAACTGTCCTCATAATGATATCAATGTTTCTACTGCTTTTAGCTTGGGAGAACAGAACATTGAGGATTATCTGTACTCTCCATCAAATCCCAGAGTAAGATTTCACTTTTTAAAAATATCGCCTTCTTTTCTATACAGGGAAAACAACAAGGAAATTAATGCAGGTATTGAGATAACCAACAGAAAAGAACTTGAAGGTATGTCATCAGTAGCGGTAAGGGCACTTTACCCACTCGGGATAAGTTACCTGTGCAAATTTTCTCTTACAATTATGCCTGACGGTAATGTGCACTACTGTATAAATTATGAAGGTAAGAAGAAAAGGGAGTATCCATTTGATCACAACATAAAATTAGAGGCGAGAATACTATTTTAGGAAATTTACGGATTATTTTAAACACGAATTATACGAATACCTCAAATTACACGAATAATAGATTATTATTTGGTAATTATAAAAGTTTTGACACTAACTGGTTAAAAATAGTAGCATACAAAACTAATTCCCATTATGTTTTTTAGGCAGATTGCAAGATTTTGGCGTTAAGATTTCTATATGTCTGAGCGTTAGCGAGTTTATAGAAATTAGCCATAAATCGCAGCCAATCTGCCGTAAAGAAAAACATACGGGGTGCCCTTTTCTTTTGCACAGCATTCTTCGAAGCTTCATTTCTTTTGGGCAAACAAAAGAAATGAAGACAATAAACACAAAACAGGAATACAGCTTCGCATAAGCACTTTTTGGTGTCAATTGTTTTATAATCACCTATTATTTTTCTTATTAATAACGATTTATCTAATTAGTGGTATTTGTGTTCTTAAAAACCGGTGAATATCTGCGTCTTAATTTTTCTGGCTTGTGTCTTGAAAATAATTGCTTCAGAACCTTACACAGAAACCGCCGAAAAGGCATCAAAACAGCTTCCTTATGTATGAAAATATTAACTTTCGTATTTCTCTACTCCACATAGGCTTAAAAACGCAAAATCGGGGTACTTGTGTTTCTTGGAACAAAAATTTACTCGATATACCCAACAATTTGATAACCTAACAGCTATAAGTAAGGTCAACTGGCTTGACGCCTACCTGTCCAGACGGACCCTCCTATATGTAGGGCAAACCTTTAAGTTTGCTTTAGATTTAAAAAATGCGGTTCTTCTCCGATTTAGTTGCTAAAATACCTGTCTGCCGATAGGTAGATAGGGTCAAATCCCATTGAGTTCTTGCTCTTTGCATGTTTACCCGCCTACCGGCAGGCAGGTATATATAAAACCGTCTACTTTGAGCATTTGCCTGTCTACCGACAGGTAATAGGCACAAATTCAATTTGTGCCGGCACGATTTGAAATCGTGCCTACATTCACCGTGTAGGAACAGAGCCTATCCCTGTCCAATGGGGTAGAAAGTTTGTCTTGGAGTGCCTGCCTGCGGTAGGCAGGCAATAGCTTGCTATTGCCATGCCAGAATGCTTTACTGTTCTATGCATTACCAAGGTAATGCACTCCACAGAAAAGGGGTATAACTTCACAAATACAAAAGGCCTGATTGCCAAACCTAGGCAGCCTTTGCTTATCATTTGAAACAACTAAATTGGAGTTGAACCAGATGATACAATAGATGGTGTATTCAATACATTGCAGGGGAAGTATAGTTTCGAAATAATCAATCTCGGTGACTCAAAGACTGTGGAGCTCAAAAAGCTTGTAAAAATTATATCTGAAGAGTTGGGCATCGAACCAGAGATAGAACAATTGCCCCCACAACCAGGTGATGTACCAATAACCTATGCAGGTATAACCAAGGCAGCGAGACTCCTTGACTATAAGCCAAAGATCTATATAAGAGAGGGAATTAAACGATTTATTAAACGGGAAAAATCGTATCTTAAGTATTTCAAATAGGTTATTTAATTATATATAAATCTTCATTTTAATTGATTTTTGTAACGCACTATATTAGAAGCGGTTAACAACTGTAAAAATCTCCTTTAGAATTTATTAGTTACATTTATCGTCTTATATAACATATCATTACTCAATTAATTTAATATAACAATTGATATTAACAACCGTCATGTCTTATATTGTATACACTTAATGATAATAATACATTAACTAATAGCTATTACAGTGTACATTTGAAGAGGATCTTCTGTGTTTAATAAATCACCAAAAATAGAGCTTGTGCTTGGTGATATAACTGAGCAGGGCACAGACGCCATTGTAAATGCTGCTAACAAGGCGCTTGCGCCGGGTGGGGGAGTGGCAGGGGCAATACATAGAAAAGCGGGACCTGGACTATGGCAGGAATGTAAATTATTGGGGGGATGTGAGACTGGCGAAGCGAAGATTACCACAGGCCATAATCTTTCTGCTAGGTATGTAATTCATACAGTCGGGCCTGTGTACAGTGGTTCATCCAATGCTCCTGAACTACTTGCAAGGTGTTATAAAAACAGTATCAAACTCGCATACGAAAAAGGGCTCAAAAGTATATCATTTCCATCTATATCTACAGGCGCCTTCAGATATCCGGTAGAAGAGGCAGCCAAAGTTGCGGCAAGAGCAGTAAAAGAAGCATTAAAACATCACCCGATCGAATTAGTAAGATTTGTACTGTATGATCAGAGAACATATGAGGCATATAAAAAGGCAATAGGGGAGGCTTGAGCCACCCATTGTATTATTTCTTTGTTAGTTTACATAATATTCATTATCAGACATTGGATTAATCTGGGAAAATAACCACTAAGACACGAAGACATCAAGATTTTAGATTTCAGATTGTAGATTATGGACTTTAAATCACCGATTACTGATTACCGATAACTGATAACCAATACTTTATGAACTTCGTGCCTTTGTGTCTTGGTGGTGAAATTCCAACGGGGCCTGAACGCGAATTAATAAAAAGGTAAGATTTTGCGTTTTCAGGCTCATAGCGAGGTGAAAATGGCTAAACAAGTATGAAAGCATACAAACAAATGTTTCAGGTATATTTTTGCTTATTTCTATGCAAGTTATTACCTTATCATGATAACCATTGCGGTTTCAATTGTGAATTTCTTTTAAACCTTTCTTATCCTCTTTTTAAGCAAGAAAAATAGAATAAGAGCATTTGAGCAGCTTGAGATAG